>JAEZJW010000156.1 GCA_023415595.1 Bacillota bacterium | reverse complement strand
AGAGGTACGATATGACGGATAAAGTATTTGATAACAATCAAGTAAGTATTGCAGGAGAGGTAGTCAGTGAGTTTACATTCAGCCATGATGTATTTGGAGAAGGATTTTATGTTCTGGAGATTCTGGTGAACAGGCTCAGCAATTCCTATGACATGATCCCTGTCATGGTATCGGAAAGACTCATTGATGTAAAGCAGGACTACAGGGGGAAATTCGCAGAGATCCTAGGACAGTTCAGATCCTATAACAGGCATGAGGAGAGTAAGAACAAGCTGGTATTGTCGGTATTCGCCAGGGAAATTAAGATAGTGGATGAGCTATCTGAGAATGCGAAGCCAAACCATATTTTCCTGGATGGCTTTGTTTGTAAGCCCCCTATTTACAGGAAAACACCCCTCGGAAGAGAGATTGCGGACATCTTGCTGGCAGTCAACCGCCCCTATGGCAAATCGGATTATATCCCCTGTATCAGCTGGGGAAGAAATGCAAGATTTGCTGAGAGCTTCGCAGTAGGTGGTCATGTCCAGATCTGGGGCAGGATCCAGAGCAGGGAGTATCAGAAGAAGCTGGGTGAGACTGAATTTGAAAAAAGGATTGCTTATGAAGTATCTGTAAGCAAGCTGGAGTATCTGGAGGAATATTAAGTTCTATTGTTTGATTATAGTTTCAAAAGCACCTTCGGTGCTTTCCGAATACAATAGATTGCTATCGCAAGCAAGCTTGAATATCAATCTATTATATCCGGAAATGTGAGAGCACATTTTGAAACTATAACTAAACTTAATATATGGAATGGGTCCCATAATCTAAGGTTTTAAAGCTGTATACCATCACCAAAACATTCCGTGTGAATAATATGGTATGGTAACCGGTAGCACGGGTATTGTCCGTGGACAGCTGAAAATCTTTAGAATATGGGATTTTTTAACTGGAAAATAATGATTGACAATGTAAAAGTCAGGTGTTAATATGAAGTTACGAATTTTGCGAAAAACATATTGCTTATGGTAGAGGAGCATTGTTTATGAGTAAACTGCCGGATATGTCAGACATAGAGGAACGCAGTCGAAAGGAAACGATGCCGAAGCGGTAATGGACCTGATACATTTCTGCTGGGCATATGGTGAAGAACCATATGACTGTCATCATGAATTTGATGGAGAGCTGCCTAAAGAATATTTATTACTGTCGGAGCATGTAGTATATCTTCATGTTACCCTTCAGTTATTCTTTAGTGTCGACTCCGGGGTCGACTTTTTTTACGTAAAAATACTGGATGCAATGTCTTTTGCACGGGAAGTTCGTAGGATACCCGACAATAATACAGGAGGTGGATAGCCGCCTCTCAATAAAAACCAATCTAGGAGGCATTAGTTATGGCAGTATTTAAAGGAGCAGGTGTAGCAATCGTAACACCGTTTACGGAAAAAAATGAAGTGAATTACGAGAAACTTGGGGAGCTGATAGAGTTTCAGATCGCAGAAGGAACGGACAGTATTATTATCTGTGGGACCACCGGAGAGGCATCCACATTAACCCATGAAGAGCATCTGGAGTGCATTAGGTATACAGTAAATAAAGTGAACAAAAGAGTTCCTGTAATTGCTGGCACCGGCTCGAATTGTACGGATACGGCAATTTATCTCTCAAAAGAGGCTGAAAGCTATGGGGCAGATGCATTACTCGTCGTTACGCCCTATTATAATAAGGCAACACAAAAGGGACTGATCGGACATTTTACTGCGATCGCTAATGCAGTATCTCTTCCTATTATTATGTACAATGTACCCGGCCGTACCGGCTGCAATATTCTTCCCCAGACCGTAGCGACCCTGGTGAAGAATGTGGATAATATCGTAGGAATTAAGGAGGCCAGTGGAAATATCGCACAGGTTGCAGAGATCATGCAGCTCTGCGGCAGTGATATCGATCTGTATTCCGGCTGTGATGAGATGGTTGTCCCTGTGCTATCTCTCGGCGGAGTCGGTGTCATCTCTGTCCTATCCAATATCCTTCCGAAGCAAACCCATGAGATGGTAATCAAATATCTTGAGGGAGATGTGAAGGGAAGCTGTGAGCTGCAGTTACAATACCTGCCTTTGATTAATGCTCTTTTCTGTGAGGTAAACCCGATTCCGGTTAAAAAAGCGTTAAATCTGATGGGCTATCAGGTAGGACCCTTAAGAATGCCTCTGACCGAGATGGAACCCATAAACGCGGAACGACTTGCAAATGCATTAAAATCCGCAGGATTGGCATGATAATGAACAATAAGGAATCCGATAGATTCCGATGAATGGAGGAAGCATATGACAAATATCATTTTACGGGGCTGTAACGGTAAAATGGGACAGGTGATTACACAGATCGTAGATGAGGATGAGAATGCGGTTATTGTAGCAGGCGTGGATGTCTCCTCGAACAGACTGAATAAATATCCGGTATATCACAGCTTCAAGCAATGCAATGTTAAGGCAGATGTTATCATTGATTTTTCTGCTCCGGTGAACATAGGTGAGATGCTGGACTACGCGATCAGACAGGGAATCGGAATTGTACTATGTACCACAGGCATCTCAAAGGAGGATTTACTCCTGATCGATGAAGCTTCAAATGTGATTCCAATTCTCAGATCAGCCAACATGTCCATGGGAATTAACCTGCTCCTAAAGCTGGTACAGGACGCAGCGAGAAATCTCGCTGAAGCAGGCTATGACATAGAAATTGTAGAACGTCATCATAACAAGAAGGTGGATGCCCCCTCCGGAACAGCACTTGCTCTGGCAGATGCGATGAATGAGGTTCTGGGGAATGAATATGGATATAAGTATGACCGTTCTGAAGAACGTTCCCCGAGAGGGAAGAAGGAGATTGGTTTCTCGTCCGTCAGGGGCGGGACTATCGTAGGGGAACATGAGGTGATCTTCGCAGGAATGGATGAAGTAATCGAAATTAAGCATTCAGCATATTCTAAAGCGGTATTTGCCAAGGGAGCGGTACAGGCTGCAAAGTACCTTCCCGGGAAGCCTGCCGGTATGTATGGAATGAGTGATGTTGTTGGATAAAAAGCATATATTTTATAACACCTGGAATATCGGCAAGGTCCGACGCTCCAGGTGTTTTTTTGCGAAATGTATTACCAATGTTCCCCTGGCGTTATAACAAGAGGATTTATTCTGCGAGTATACACTTTATGATAGAAATTTTAATTTTGTTCACAAAATTTTCGTATTCTTATTGTATGATGGATACAGTTGGTTCGGATTTACCATAAGAAGGCAGTACAGCTTGAAAATGCTGGGTAGCATAATAGGTGATATCCGGGCTTTTAGTTCGATAAAATGAGGTTAGGAGGAGACTAATTTGATTGAAGTAAGGAATTTAGTGAAGCGTTATGGTGATCATACCGCCGTGGACCATCTTTCCTTTACAGTGAACAAAGGACAGGTCCTGGGCTTCTTAGGTCCCAACGGAGCAGGGAAATCAACTACAATGAATATTATTACCGGTTATATCTCTGCCACGGAAGGTACAGTTACCATCAATGGTTTGGATGTGTTTGAGGAACCGGAAGAAGTTAAGAAGATGATTGGGTATCTGCCGGAATTCCCTCCACTCTATCCTGATATGACAGTGAAGGAATACCTGTATTTCGCTGCGGATATCAAGAAGGTGAAGAAAGCTGGGAAGGACAAGATGATTGCCGAAGCAATGGAGGCAACGAAGATTACCCCGGTTGCAAACCGCCTGATCAAGCATCTGTCCAAGGGCTATAAGCAGAGAGTAGGCCTGGCACAGGCTATCCTGGGAGATCCGGAGCTGATCATACTGGATGAGCCGACTGTTGGACTTGATCCGAAGCAGATTATTGAAATCAGAGACCTGATCCGTAAGCTCAGCAAGAATCATACCATTATCCTGAGCTCCCATATCATGCAGGAAGTAAGTGCAGTCTGTGATACGATTCTGATCATTGACCGCGGCAAGCTGGTGGTGGCAGATACTCCTGAGAACATGATCCGCCACTTTGGTAATACCGGGGACCTTAAGCTAACAGTAAAGGGAGATAAAGACAGTATAATCAAGGCTCTGAATAAGCTTGAGGGGATTCATAAAATTGAGCAGATGGAGAGCTATGAAGCCGGAACCGTAGAACTGACCGTATTCTGCGAGGAGAATGTGGATATTCGTGAGAAGATATTCTATGCAATGCATGAGGCAGGTACACCATTGTTGGAAATGCAGACAAAGCGCCTTACCCTGGAGGATATCTACCTGATGGCAACCAGGGATAAGAGATTTGAGCAGCTGGAGCAGCTGATGGAAACGGATACTGCTCCGGAAGAAACGTTACAGAACAGAGAGGAGGAGAAAACTGATGCTGGCAATCTATAAGAAGGAATTACGTGCTTATTTTACCTCTATCATCGGATATGTCTTCATCGCCTTCTTTCTGATGATCATCGGTATCTTCTTTTATCTGCAGAATTTATATTCCAAGCAGCCGAATTTTGAGTTTACTTTAACCGGAATTACCTTTATCTTTGTTCTGCTGATCCCACTCATTACCATGAGATTAATGGCAGAGGAGAACAGGCAGAAGACGGATCAGCTGCTGTTTACTTCTCCTTTAACAGCAAGCTCCATCGTTCTGGGTAAATTTCTTGCTGTTTTTACAGTTTACGGATCCGTAATGGCAGTGACCAGCCTGTATCCTATGATCATGAAGCAGTACGGATATGTTCCGATGGCTTCCGCTTATGCAAGTATCTTGGGTTTTCTCATTCTCGGCGGGACTTATCTGGCCATCGGCCTGTTCATCTCCTCACTTACGGAGAGCCAGGTAGTAGCAGCGGTTATCGCTTTCTTTGTATTCCTGATTACCCTGCTTATGGATATGATCGCACCGATATTACCTGTAGACAATAAGATCTCCTTTATCGTCAGTATGGCAGCGGTTCTCGCGATCTGCCTGATTCTGTATCTGATGATGCATAATCTTTTTGTCAGCGCATTCATCGGACTAGTTGGGGAGGCTGCTCTCGTCATCCTTTTCCTCGTGAACAAGGTAATGTTTGACGGATTAATCGGTAAGATTATGAAATGGTTATCCCTGATTTCCAGATATGATTCCTTCCAATATGGGGTATTTGATCTGGCGGATATTATTTACTATATCAGTATCATCTTCTTATTCTTATTTTTAACTGTACAAGTGATTAAGAAGAAGAGATGGAGCTAGGGAGGAGGAGAGAACGATGAACGAATTAAATAATCAGGACAATAAGAAAACCGGAGTATTCGGCAAGCTTAAGACCTCCTTTTCCGGCAGGAAATTTAAGAGCGGGGCTTATACGTCATTACTTACTGTCATTGTGCTGGCCCTGTTGGTAGTGATCAATCTGATCATATCTAAAATGGACCTGAAGGCTGACTTAAGTACAAACCAATATTATACTCTGACACAGCCCACGAAGGATCTGGTGAAGGGTATCAAGGATGATATCTCAATCTACTATCTGGTAGAGACGGGAAAAGAGACTCAGATTTTTAAAAGGATTGCAGATAAATATGAAAGCCTGTCAGGCCATATCAAGGTGGAGCTGAAGGATCCGGTTCTATATCCGAAGTTTGCTTCCCGGTATGTGGAGGATGAGGTCAAAGCCAACAGCTTCCTGGTCGTAAATCACAGCAATAATCGTGCAATGTATGTAGATTATGAGGATATGCTGGTTTATGGGGATGAATTTAACTATGAAACCTTCAATTATAACTTAGTCGGCATTGATGTGGAGGGTAAGCTTACCTCCGCAATCCAGTATGTTACTACAGAGGATGTTCCGGTCATCTATACCACCACCGGACATAAGGAGAAGGAAACCGGACAGATTTTCGCTTCAGCGCTGGAAAAGCAGAATGTGAAGGTAAATACCACTCCGACCCTGACGATTTCAAGCATTCCTGAGGATTGCGATATCTTAATGATCAACTCCCCGGAAACAGACTTCACCACCGATGAGATTGATATGATCATGGATTATATGGAAAAGGGTGGCGATGTATTACTCGTAGTGGATTATAACTCCATTAAACTGGAAAACTTAAAGGTTTTAATGGAGTATTATGGAATGCAGATGGAGGACGGCATCATCTTTGAAGGTGATTCGAGTAAGCATGCACAGAATAATCCGCATCTTATTATTCCTGATGTGAAACAACATGCGATTACAAATACAGCGATAGAGTACGGCAAATATGTAATTATGCCATCCTCCACAGGTCTGCAGATTCTCGATAATACCAGAAGCTCACTTAAGGTGGAACCGCTGATGGTTACTTCGGGCAAGGCATATGCGAAGGTCAATCTTGAAACAGAGACTTTTTCAAAGGAGATCGGTGATCTTGACGGACCCTTCTATGTTGGAATTGCGGCTACCGATACCTTTAAGGGCATCAGCTCAAATCTGGTTGTATTTTCATCAGAATTTACATTTGATGATTCTGCTTTAGAGGGATTTGGAAACTATGAGCTACTTACAGGAACTATAAGCTATCTGGCAGGCGGAATTCAGCCGATCTCCGTGAAAACCAGGAGTCTGGCAACGGACCCGCTGACACTTACCCAAAAACAGGCGAATTCCTGGGGTATTATCACAGTTGTTATCTTGCCGCTCCTCATTCTGACCGGCGGAGTAGTGATCAGTTTTAGAAGGAGGAAGCGTTAATGTCAAGAAGGAAGAGGAAGAATGCGATTACTTTAATTTCGCTTCTGCTTGCTACCGCAGCATTAATAGTCTTCTACTTCTGGTATTCCGGCAGGGAACAGGAATCCGGGAAGAAGGATTCTGATCAGCAGGGCAGTATGCAGGATAATGAGGGTAATGCGACTCCCGATACTGCAGTGAATCTTGAATTGGCTAAGATGGACACCGCTCTGATTAATACCATCCATCTGGTCAATCAAAACACTGATCTGAAGCTGAACCTGGACGGCAAACTATGGAAATCAGAAGCTGAAACGGAAAGGCCGATTAACCAGGAGAAAGTGGTTGATATGTTAAATCTGGCTGCAGTTGTTAAGGCAAAGAAGCTGATTATGGAGAAACCTGCGGATCCGGCGGAGTACGGACTTGCAGAGCCTGCAATTTACTTTGAAGCGATACAGTCGGACGGGAAAGCCCTGCGTCTTAATATCGGAGACAAAGCGATAACCGGTGACGGTTATTATGCTCAGGTAAATGACAGTGATACTGTATATCTCTTAGATACCACCTATGGAACAAGAATGGCCTACAGCGATCTTGATATGACTGCAATAGAGAATGTACCGGTGATAACTGCAGATAGCATTTATCATATCGTTGTCGAGAAGAAGGACGGGAATAACTTTGAGCTGCTTTATGATACTGAGAATAAAGCAGATAAAACCGGCTCGGGAATGTTTCCCTGGGTAGTTCTTCAGCCTTATGAAGAAGGATATTCCGCTGATGGTACTAAGGTATCGGATCTTCTGCTGAATTACGCAAGCATTAAATTCGTCCAAAATATAGATTATACCGGTAAGGAGCTCGGAAAGTACGGCCTGGAGGAGCCTGCAGCGGCAATCACCATCGGCTACTATGAAACCCGCACAGAGACCCTGGATAAGCCTGAAACCGACCCGAATACGGGGCAAGAGATTACCGAAAAGACCTATAAGGATGAAAAGAGCTATAAAATCTATGTCGGTAACAGCGATGGCGGAGAGAATTATTATGTAAGGCCGGAGGGCAGCAGCAGTGTTTATACAATGAAAGCGGAAACTGCAGATAAGATGCTGCAGACGAATCCCTTTGGCGTACTTACTTCCTTTATTACCATACCCAATATAGATACCGTTAATAAGATAGAAATCAGCATCGACGGTCAGCCTTATACCATGGAAATAGGGAGAGATACCGCCAAGGATGAAACCGGTAAAGAAATTACAACGGCAACCTATTATTACAACGGCAAGACTGTCGAGGAGAAGGTCTTTAAGGATGTCTACCAGATTATTATTTTGGCAGGCTATGATAAAGAGATTGCGGAGCCGGTGAAGGAAGAGGACTTTACACCGACCCTGTCCATTACCTATCACCTGACGAACGGGAATACCTTAACCTCCTCCTACATGCCGTACAATGAGAGCTTCTATATCGTAAGGACCCAGGATAATCCGATTCGGTTCTATTCGGATAAGAGGGAGATCGAGGAGATCATTACCGCAATCAAGGACTTCAAAGGAACGGAATAAAAGTTAGAAGAAGAGGTTATTTCATAATACCTTAAAAATACAAGAGGCTCGATATGTTTCCCGAGGGGAACATATCGAGCCTCTTGTATCTATATAACTATAAATAAACTATTCTGTTATGACCTGATCCAGGTTAACTTTTATGGTCTCACCCTTCTTCAGAAGAATATGACCTGATTCATAGGGCTTGCCGTCGATGGTAAGATAGATCTCTTCTGCGCTGTAGTACATTCCGAAGGTATTTGCAATACTCTGCAGCAACAGCTGCTCGAAACCGGCTCCTGTATTACTCTCTTTGATGAACTCTGAGGAGAGATCCAGGTAGACGATACGATCCTCTCCAAGATAGAGGGAGTTAATATTCGCATTTTTACTAAGTAAAGGCAGATGGGAAGGCTTGGGGACCTCAGCCTTCAAGGCTTCACTTAAGACCTCCCGGGTAATATCATTTGTACGGAAGGAAATGCTTTTTGACTCAGTATATATGTTACCGTCCGAATCAGGATAATAAACGATAATATCCCGGGTAAGAGGAACATCCTTGTTGATACTGCTTAGAGTGGAAGATACCTCGAGATCACCTGAGGTGAATACGGATTTTACAAGACCGGTATTCTTCGCATAATAATCCTTGGTAGTGCTATCCTCCCCTTCGGTTGTAACCTCAAGTGCCTGGTATTTCCCGGTAGGGGTATCAATCAGTACATCCGCAGCAGTAATCGTTCTTTTCCTTCCGTCAGGAAGTGTCCATCCGGTTCCTGGAACGAGCGGTTCCATCAGGAGAATCTCAGCTTCTCCCTCTGTTTCGGAGTCCAGTAAATTATCACGGTAATAGGATTCGTTCACGATTCGGGTAATATACAGCTTACCATCCTTAAACTCCAGGACTCTGACAGTTTCGGTTCCGCCATTGTTGGTTCTGGTCTGAAGTCTCCCTCCGGTCGGATCGAGATAGTCGACGTAGGTCGTGAAGGAAGCATATTCATTGCCACTGCCCTCGTATACATATTCCGTATCAGCCTTAAGCGGATAAAAATCCTGACTTCCCAATAAGTCTACCGGTCCGCCATCTTTGGTTTCTTCAGAATCTGTACCATCGGTTTTGGTATCTTCAGGCTCCGACCCGTCCTCTTTTATATCATCCGCAGGAGAAGTAACGGATGTCCCGGGAGCCTTGTCCGTTTGATCTGCAGCATCCTTCGTATTATTTTTATCACCTGCGTTACAGGCAGTAGCCATCGCCATACAGGTCAGGCTGAGTAATATTATTTGTATTTTCTTCATAGGCACCTCTCATAAAGTTAATATTCCTTTGGCTACATGGATTAGACGAGTGAAAGCTCAAAATCGTTCCATCCTACAAGGTTTTAATACATTATAATACTTTCCGGAAATTAAGAAAATTACACCTCCGATTATCATAGAACAGAGCCTGTTCTAGTACAATTTTGGTATCGGAATAATCTTGTACGAATATTACGTTCATTGACATAATATATTAGCATATGGGATAATCAAGCTAAGTCAGAGCCGAGCCCGGAATAGGAGAGACAATATGAGTATGGGTATCAAGAAAAAACTAATTTTAATGGGAGTCTGTATCGTAATCATACTGGTAATCCTGACCGTGAACATTATACGCAAAATGAAATCGGAGGATGGACCTGAACAGGTGGAGGTGAAGGAAAATGTCATTACCAGGGCAGAGGCTTATCGCCTGCTCAGCTTTCTGGAATATGACAGAGCAGAACGCGAGACCTTACCAAAAGGGATTACTTATCAGGATCCCTCTATGTCCGGTTGGTATGATTCCTATGTTAACGCTGTATGGAAGATGGGCCTTATCGGGAATGAGGTGAAGTTTAAACCGACTGAGGCTCTGACCTATGGCAAATGTAAAGAACTTTTTGATAAGCTGATTTTATCCAAACCGGTATATCAGGGAGTTTATGCCGGATTATCCTTTGATTTTATTAAATCAGAAGAGGACATGTTAATCAAGGATTTCCTGGAGCTTTATGAGGCGGCGCTGCTGAAACTGCCCAAAGAGGAAGGAATTAAGGAAGAGACCTTATTCGTCCTGGCTAGGGAGGTTTCTGAGGATGGTAAGGATAGGATCGTTACCGATAACGAAAGGTATTATTATGAGAATTCCAAGGACTACGGAACATTCATCGAAGAACTTAAGGCAGCAGCCATAACTCCTCCGGTTACCCCAACCGAACCCGTAGGTCAGAAAGCGGTAAATGGAGAAGAGACAGAACAAACTCCGGGTCAAATTTCTAATAATTATGACAGCCTGACAGGAAAGGATTATGAGGAGAAGTATATCAATCATGGCTTAAAAGCTCTTGTCCGTGGGCAAGAGATCATTTATATCAGGGAAATCGCAACGGAAGAGATTATACTGCATAATGTCTGGATCAAACAGGGACAGGATCTCCTGGTGGATACCTTTATTAATGGAGTTAACAAAGCATTTCCCGCGAAGAACCGCTTATCAGCCAGTATAGGACAGGTAGTCGGTGATATTACCGTTGAAAATGGGAGAGTGGTCGGTATCAGTGTCAAACCGGATGTAATCCGTGGTAAGGTTCTGGTGTCCGGTAAGGATTTCGTTGAGGTAGAGGGATATGGTAAGGTACCTCTGGAAGAAGACTATAAGATATATAAAATATATGGAGAGCTCTCCATGGAGCAAACAAACAGCATCCTCGTCGGATATGAAGCCACAGACTTCGTAGTGTCCGGTGGTAAAATCAGCGCTGCCCTGATCAAGGAAGGCATCAAAGCGGAGAATATCCGGGTGCTGCTGAACAATACAGGCTATAAAAGCATCTATCATGATAAGGTGGAATTTACCTGCACAACGGATTATAAGATACAGAATGAGGATGGAGAAACCTCTTATCAGGCAGGAGAAATTGTGAGTGTGGAACCCGGCTCCACAATGCTGACGTCGGGCAGAATCACCATAAAACCCGATTCGGAGAAAGGCAAGATCAAACTATTATCCGTGGAACGGTCCACAGGAAATCCAAAATACAGGGGAACCATCGAGATTTCAGAGGGTGAGAAGGGACTGCTGGTGGTTAATGAGCTTCCTATGGAGGAATATCTGTATGCAGTGATTCCCAGCGAAATGCCGACCTATTACGGATTGGAACCTCTCAAGGTGCAGGCGGTCTGTGCCAGAAGCTATGCCTACCGCCATCTTCTGGCCAATAGCTTAAGTAATTATGGTGCCCATGTGGATGACAGTGTGTCCTATCAGGTATATAACAATATTGAAGAGAATGAGGATTCCATTCTGGCAGTGAAGGATACCTACGGCAAGGTTGTGAAATATAACGGTGAGGTGATCACAGCTTATTATTTCTCTACTTCCTGTGGACACACCACAAATGTAGAGGATGTCTGGGCAAATGGGACCAGCACACCCTATCTTACCGGCAGACTGATGGAGGTGGAGGAGGACGCCGAAGGGGTCACGGCCCAGTCAGAGGAAAGTCGGATCTATCAGGATCTGACAAAGGAGGAGAATTTCAGAAGCTTTATCAATGACAGAGAATTTGCTACCTATGACAGCGGTTTTAACTGGTATCGCTGGCATGTGACCATAGATGCTAAGGATATTAAGGAGACAATTGACCAGAAGCTGTCAGGACGTTATGATGCGTATCCGGAGCTAATTCTAACATTAACGAAGGGCAGTGTGAAGAAGGGTGATGCTGTCTTTGAAAGCATTCCGGTGGATACGGTCGGAGATATCGTGGATATCTCAGTGACAAAGCGGGAGACCGGTGGAATTATCTACGAGCTGATGATCACGGGAACGAAGAATACCATCCTGGTCAGAACAGAGTACAACATCCGTGTCCTTCTCTCGCCCTATCATTCCACAGTATACCGCCTTGATGAAACCGGAGTGGATGAGTTAAGCCTTTTGCCGAGCGCATTCTTTATCGTTGATACTGAAAAGGATGGCAAGAAGCTTTCGAAGGTAACGCTGACAGGCGGCGGTTACGGACATGGAGTAGGAATGAGCCAGAACGGAGTAAAATCCCTTGCAGATGCCGGAAAGAATTATGAGGAGATAGTCAGGTATTTCTATCAGAACACGGAGCTGGGTTTTATCTATGAATAATTGTTTCCTCGGAGGGGGTTCGGTATAACTTCCGGATCCTCTCCATTAAGGCCTTATTTTCACAGATAAGATTAAGCTCTGCACCGATAAACAGGATATACATACAGAAGTACATCCAAAGCATAAATAATACAATCGTAGTAAGGCTTCCATACATAGAGCCATAGTTAGAATGATCGATATAATAAGAGAAGGCAAAGGAAAAGCCCATCCAACCAGCAGCACAGAGCGTTGCACCCGGAAGCGCATGAACTACCTTGGTTTTCCTGTTCGGTATTACGACATAAATAATCAGAAAGAATACCAACAGGGTAACTAAACCGACAATTGTACGAAGGCTGATGATGAGGAGTGCCATATTCTGTAACACCGGGAACTTCAACTGAATCCATAGATACAATCTGTTACCGAATACAAACAGGACCATGCTGGCAATCAGCATAACCGCAAAGATTAGGGTATATACCGTAGAGGTAATGCGCAGTAAGAGGTAATTTCTTGTTTCATTACTGTTATATACTGTGTTTAAGCCTTTCATGATTGCCAGAAAGCCTTTCCCGGCAGACCAGAGAGCAGTTACGGCAGTGATGGAGATCAAGGTACCTGAGGAAGCAGTTGCATTATAGATCTGATCAATGACGGACAGTACCAGGGAATGGAGGGCGCTGGGGAAAATCTGCGTGAAGACTTTCATTACCGTGCTTTCCTGAAATGGAAAGAAACGTACGATACTTAACAAAAGCATAATAAATGGGAAAAAGGAGATGATGATAAAGAAAGCAGCCTGGGCAGAATATGCTGCAACATGATCATCTCCGATTTTCTTTGAAAATAGTCCGATAATCCGGAAGGTAGATTTCAACATAGGAATACCCCTTTCCCCGATATGGATGATTAAGCTGATAAATAGAAAGGTGCTTTTCATTATATTATATGTGGAGCTAAAATATACTATCCATTAAGAATTAATTACAGCAGCACTGATTACAAAAAGCCCCAGCTTCCTCTGTGACGTCTGATGATGCCATAACCGGGAGCCTGGGGCAAGTTTATGATAAGTCCTATTCTTTGCTATGTACTGTGATTGAACCAATGGTAATTGCTTCATAGGCTTTCTGATTGAACGTGATCTGATATTGCTTCTTAAGCTCCTCATAGAGAGTCTCAAACTGAGCCTTTTCTTCTGCTGTAATCGCATCCTTGATTGCCTGCTCGTAGCGGTCTTCAGAATGATTATCAAGCATATGGATGATATAATAACCGTACGAGGTGGTGATGATGTCACTGTAGGCTCCGTTTTCCAGCAACATGGCTGCCTCCCGGTATTCCTGTTCCGGGATACGGTCACCGGCAATGAAATTACGATTATAGTATTTAAGGTTCGCATCCCCGGACACAATCTCCTGCATATCGGTTCCGGATGCTATCATATCAGTGGCTTTCTGAATAGAAGTCAGCATCTTACTTAATTCGCTCTCGGATAATTCAATCAGCTGCTGGTTTTCACTGCGAACGGAGGGAGCATAGAGGCATTCTGTCTTATATTCACGGTAATCCTCTGCTGAAATGCTTTTTTTGATTCCTTCCTCATCCACCACAAAATCTTCCTGTAGTGACAGGTAATATTTATCCCCCAGGGAGATCCGGTTATAGCCTTCGAGCATTATGTCTCGTGTCAATCCGGAGTCCATCGGACTTTTTTCTGCTGTTGTGCTGATAAAGGAATCAACCGCAGCTTCATTCGACGCTATTTCACTCTCGGTCAGAGTGATATCGGCTTTCTTAGCCTGATCCATCAGGATTTCGTACATAATAACCCTGGAAAAGACCGCATCTTTAGCAGCATCTCTTGCTGTGATCCCATCCTTTTCAATATCCCAGTAGCTGGAACCTAAGCTTTCTCTATAATATTCCTCCATTGCATTGCCTTCAGCTTCAATCAGATAAATATCATACAGGAAATCATCTATTGTCAGCTTCTTATCATTGATTGTGACAAGAACCTCTTTCTTATTATTTTTACATCCGCCTAAAGTTAGTATGGCTGTAATCAGGGTGAAAGCAAACAGGAAAGCTCTTAGACTTGCTTTTTTCACTGGTGGGTACCTCCGGTTCAATATTTCGATAAAGCTGCAGATTAATTTGCAGATAATATCATTGTACCCCATTTCACTCCATAGTCAAGTGCGTATCTGTTCGAGAAAATGACAATTTAGCAATTTGAAGACTTTTGTAGAAATATTCTTGTGCTTATTATACATAAACTCTTGATTTTTGGAAGTTTTATGGTTATGATTGAAGTGAGAAAATAGAGAGCAATTTTCTCACTTAGAAGTTTGCACCTGCGTTATCCTCGGTGCAAACTAATTCAAAGGGAAGGCAGGCACCAGTGCGGGAACTGTTCTTCCATCTTAATGGATAAGCGAGGGGGTTTTGCTTAATGATTAATTTTGATGAAGAGATAGAGAAATTCCAGCCGAGTCTTGAGATTGAACAAGCGGAAGATGTCATTCAGAATAATGATCTGACTGATATTTCGGATATATTGAAGGAACTGCTTAAGGGAAATAAAGAGAATAACTGAAGGCCTGCCAAGCAGGCTTATTGAGGGTAGTGTGAAAAATAAATTTTCACCAAGAGAATTGTTTGCAATTCTCTTTGCAAATATTGTGCTGACGCCTAAATTCGCGGGTATCGGCAGCTTGGAGGATTTATATGATTTGCCCGAATTGCCAAAGTAATGTATCGGATAAAAGAAGACGTTGTGACCGTTGCGGTACGGATCTCACGCTTGCTAAGAAGATAGTAAGGGCTTCCAATCAATATTATAATATTGGACTTGCGAAAGCAAAGGTACGGGACCTGTCGGGAGCTGTCATTGCTCTGCGTAACAGCCTGGAACTGAATAAATCCCATACGAATGCCAGAAATTTGTTGGGGCTTGTATATTATGAAATGGGAGAAACAGTTGCTGCAATCAGTGAATGGGTCATCAGCAGACATTTTGCCCCTGCAGGAAATGATGCCGAGGATTATATTAATGCAGTACAATCCAACCCAACGAAGCTTGACAGCCTGAATCAGGCAATTAAAAGATATAATACTGCGCTGACTTATGCAAAACAGGGCAGTGATGATTTGGCTATCATTCAGCTGAAAAAGGTAATCAGCCTAAATCCTCATTTTATTCGAGCCTACCAGCTGCTGGCACTTCTTCATATGAAGAACGGCGAGCAGGAGCGTGCGAAGAAGTGTCTGGTGAGAGCCTGTAAAATTGATGTTTCTAATACAACTACCTTAAGATATCTGCGGGAGCTGGAGCCACCGGCAGGAACAGCCAAGGATGCGGAGGGAGGCCCTGATTCGGATAAGAACATCACCGGTTCTATTATGCCGGTAAGCTCCTATAAGGAGGACAAGCCCAATGTCATGGCATTTGTAAACCTTGTCATCGGCGTAGTCATCGGTTTGGCAGTTATGGCCATTCTGGTCATCCCATCCCTCAAAAAGAACCGGGCCGCGGAGGATAATCAAGGCTATGTAGATTATAGTGCCGGTCTTGCCACATTGGAGGAGAAGGAACAGACAATAAAGACACTTCAGCAGGATAATATGGAATTGGAGCAGAAGATATCCCAGCTTCAGACACAGATAGACAGTATCGTTATTCCTGAAGATAACCCAGAGCTTTATGACGCTTTATTCCAGGCTGCGGGACAGTACCTGGAAGAACTGACGAAGCAGGAAGCTGATCAGGATCTGAAGGGTATTGCAGATAAGCTGTTAGCCATTGATACAACCGCTTTTAAAACAGAAGCGTCCATGCTTCTGTATAATCGCCTTAAGGATGATATTTTCCCGATCGTAGGTGAGCAGTATTATGATGAAGGACATGACTTATATAGCGATAATAAATATGAAGAAGCCTTAGAACTCTTGTTGAAGGCATATACAGTCGATCCCACAGATGTGAATGCGATCTATTTTATCGGAAGAAGCTATCACAGGCTTGAGGATTATGAGAACGCTACACTTTACTATACCTTAATAACCACAGATTTTGCTGACACCAACCGTTATCAGGAAGCGTTGGATCGGCTTGCTGAGATACCCGCACAGGATTAAGAATTAAAAACTGAAGATAAAATTATGAGAAAAGACGTTTTATGCAGAAGGGAGCTTCCCTTCCATTAAAGGTCTTTTTTCTTATCTCAAAATAAGCTTAAGGACAGGAGGGAAGTCATACATGCCAGACAGTAGTAAACAAGTAAAGAAATCTAGTAAATCAGGAGAGGAAGGAGCGGTGTTTGAAATCAGCCAGAGGTGTCTGATTATAAGATTAAATGGGGAGCTGGATCATCATAACGCCATCCATATCCGGGAGAAGGCAGATAAGCTCATTGAACGAAACCATATCAAGCATATAATCTTCGATTTTTCAGGTGCGGCCTTTATGGACAGTGCCGGTATCGGAGTGATCATGGGCAGATACAAGAAGGTGATTTTCATTGGTGGGAAAATTGCTGTTGCCAGTGTGGGGGCTGCAATTGACAGGATTTTGAAGCTGTCCGGCCTATATAAGATCATAGAGAAATATGATACGGTGGAAGCGGCCTTAAATAAGCTGCTAAATGCATAGCAGGTAAACCATTTGGTAAAAGGGAAAGGGGATAAGAAATCAATATGAACGATACGAACAAAATGTCATTGGAGTTTGAAAGCAGGTCACAGAATGAGAGCTTTGCCAGAACGGTAGTGGCCGCTTTTGCAGCTTCACTGGATCCTACCATTGAGGAACTGGCCGATATCAAGACAGCGGTATCCGAAGCTGTAACGAATTGTATTATCCACGGATATGAAAACCGGATGGGCATCATAACCATGAGATGCAGTATCTATGGGAACGAGCTCTCCGTGGAAGTGGAAGATCGGGGTGTGGGAATTGAGAACATAGCAAAAGCAATGGAGCCTCTCTATACAACCCGACCTGAATTAGAACGGTCCGGTATGGGTTTCTCCTTCATGGAGGCTTTTATGGATGAGCTTGAGGTAAAATCAACAATAGGAGCAGGGACCATAGTTAAGATGAAGAAGAGGATCGGCAAAAAGGATCTGTTAAAAGGGTATGCACAGGAAGCCAAACAGGAAGTTTATTAGTACATAGCAGCAGAAGGGAGTGAGGTTTAATGTGGAAACACTTGAGCTGATTAAAAGATCCAGGGATGGCGACAAGGAAGCCAGGGACCGGGTAGTTACGGAAAATGTAGGCCTGGTATGGAGCATTGTCAGAAGATTTGCCAATCGGGGGCATGAGATGGAGGATCTGTTCCAGATTGGGAGTATAGGGCTGATTAAGGCAATCGATAAATTTGATTCCTCCTATGATGTCAAATTCTCAACTTATGCAGTACCTATGATAACAGGAGAGATCAAGCGCTTTTTAAGGGACGACGGCATGATCAAGGTAAGCCGGTCCTTAAAGGAAACTGCAACACGGATCAGAATTGCAAGAGAGAAATTCAGTAATATTCATGGACGGGAACCTACCATTGAGGAAATCGGAGAAGAATTAAAGATTGATAAAGATGAAATTGTAATGGCCCTGGAAACCGGGGCGGAAGTAGAATCTCTATATAAAACCATTTATCAGGGGGACGGAAGTCCAATTTATCTGATTGATAAAGTAGCAGAAACAAAGGATGAAAGCGATAATTTAATAGATAAGCTTGCACTCAAAGAGGTCATAGCTTCCCTCGATGAAAAAGAACAGGAGATCATCAGGCTTAGATATTTTAAAGATAGAACACAGACTGATATTGCAAGAGAGCTGGGTATTTCTCAGGTCCAGGTATCAAGGATGGAAAAAAGAATATTGAAGATAATGAGGGAGAGACTTGGCGCATAGTGCAGTGGCACTCACACCTTGTTCTTAACAAGACAAACATTTCCAGTATAGTAAAGTTTATTCATCATATAATAATGGAAAGAAAGCATCAGATATCAGTCTGATGCTTTTTTATGCGTATCGGTAACGGTAATCGATCCGATAAAAATTAGGAAGGAAAGGCACGGTGATGAAATGGTCAAACGAAAAAGGGCGCTCCTGGTCGCAGCTTTTCTTGTTGTAACGGCTGTTGCTATTGTATTGCTCGTTACGCTTTTTACAGGCGGTAAGGGGAATGATTTTGATGGAACCCTTGTGAGGTCAGCTATGCCTATGTGGTGTATGTAAAGAAATTCATTTTTGTGAGGTTAGGTTGAAAAGAAAAGCACTAGAGCTGTCTGAAGGCAGCATGGAGGTCATCATGGATAACAATAAGAAGAAACCATCCGTATCCGGTGTAGTGAAGGAACAAAACAGCACAGTCCGGAACGAAAATTACAATAAATATGTGAAGCAGGTGACACCGAAGTTCAGTACGGTAAAAAATACGATCATGGCCTTCCTGATTGGAGGAATTATCTGTACCATAGGACAGGCATTCACTAACTATTATTTTTCTTTGTCCTCCGACATGGAGCTTTCGAAATCCTATACTACATTATCTCTGGTTTTTCTATCCATCCTGCTGACGGGTATCGGATGGTACCAGAAGCTTGCGAAGGTCGGTGGAGCAGGAACACTGGTACCGATCACCGGGTTTGCTAATTCTGTTGCGGCTCCGGCAGTAGAATATAAGAAGGAGGGACAGGTCTTCGGTGTTGGCTGCAAGATCTTTACGATCGCAGGTCCTGTTATATTATACGGCATTTTCTCTTCCTGGTTATTGGGATTAATTTATTATATCCTAAAGCTTCTTAAGGTGGTTTAGCAGGCGAAGACAATAAGATAAGGAGTTGTAAGAGATATGGATAAGAATAAAGATAAAATGCAGGAGCTTTCCTCCTCTGCCTCAAAAATCGTAGGAAAACAGAGCATTGTTTTTAAAAGTCCGCCCTATATCATTTCTGCCTCATCGGTCGCAGGCAAAAAAGAAGGAGAGGGACCGCTTGGCCAGCTCTTTGATATGATTTGGGAGGATCCCATGATCGGTCAGAAAAGCTGGGAGGAAGCAGAGAGTGAGTTGATGAAGGAAGCAGCTCAGAGAGTAATTCAGAAAGCGGGACTAAGGAATACGGATATCCGTTATCTGGTCGGCGGTGACCTGCTCGGACAGCTGATCGCGACCTCCTTTGGTATAGCAGAAATGAATATCCCTACCTTTGGTATTTATGGAGCCTGCTCCACGATGGGAGAAGCAATGTCCCTTGGAGCTATTCTGGTGGAAGGTGGATTTGCAGATAAGGTAATTGCTATTACCTCAAGCCATTTTGCAGGAGCGGAGAAGCAATTCCGATTCCCCTTGGATTATGGAAACCAGCGGCCCTATTCCGCAACCTGGACCGTCACCGGCAGCGGAGCGGTGATTTTATCGAACCAGGCGGCCGTAAATAAGGCTGCAGGAGAGGCGGACATCTGTATTACCGGTATAACCACCGGTAAAATTGTAGACTATGGGATCAAGGACCCTATGAATATGGGGGCATCCATGGCACCGGCGGCCTTTGAGACAATCAAACAGAATCTGGAGGATCTGGGTGTGGGACCGGACTTTTATGATAAAATCATAACCGGTGACCTTGGGTATGTAGGGAAGAATATCTTAATCGAGCTATTGAAAGAAAAGAATTATGATATCTCGCAGAATCATATGGACTGTGGTATTGAGATTTTTGATAAAGAGAAACAGGACACCCATGCCGGTGGAAGTGGATGCGGTTGTTCAGCCATTACCTTTGCTGGCTACATTCTGAAACAGCTGAAGGAAAGGACTTGGAAGAGAGTGCTGTTCGTACCGACCGGTGCTCTTCTGTCCCAGGTCAGCTATAATGAGGCGAAGACTGTTCCGGGGATTGCCCATGCTGTTGTGGTAGAGGCAAGGTAACTGGTTTTGCATCATCAGGTCACAATAAAGGAGATGAATTCATGGAATATCTTAAAGCATTTCTGGTCGGAGGGGCGATCTGTGCTGCTACTCAGATCTTATTGGACAAGACCAAGCTGATGCCGGGTCGCGTCATGGTTATCCTGGTATGTCTTGGAGCCATACTCGGAGCGGTTGGTATATATGAACCCTTTGCCAAATGGGCAGGAGCGGGAGCAAGCGTTCCGTTAACCGGTTTCGGAAATGTCCTGTTTAAGGGGATTAAGGACTCGGTAAATAAGGAGGGCTTTATAGGCATCTTTAAAGGGGGCTTTACTTCCTCAGCCGTAGGCATATCTGCCGCCCTAATCTTTAGTTACATTGCTTCCTGGTTTTTTAGCTCCAAAATGAAATCCTAAGAAATTTTTACTAATCAAGAAACATATAAAAGTGCTGTTTTACAATAACTAAAAGCTATAAGAGGACCTATACGTTTCCCATACACAAGTTGTAAGGGGAACATATAGGTCCTTTTGTATCTGATTAATCGAAGGTCAAATTCCTGTTAAAGAGAGCATCCCCGACAGGCAGCTCCTCAGTGACCGGCTCCTCCGGCAGAGGATCTTCCGTAGTTGTGTAGGGAGGTTCATCCTCATAATAATTAGTAGCCGGGCCGTTATGGATAGGACAGTTTTTAGTCGGGAGAACAAACGGAGTATCAAAGGTTTCGCTTGTTTCACTCTTGCTTAAAAAGACTGCCTCTTCCAATTTATTCACAGGACAATTCTCAGTCGCCAGCGCATCGGATTCTGTACATATGGTTGCTTTCACATGGACATCGCAGCGTTCTGTAGGTTCGGTTCCCTTAGCAAAATACTCGATCCTGGTAGCATCCCCTCCGAGGTAATGGTCACATAAGCCATCTACTGCAAGCTTGCCAGACTTTGTACATATCTTAGCAGTCACAATGGAATCAGGCATTTTAAACTCCTGCGTCTCCAACTGCTTTTCCAGATGGATCCGTTCCATGATTGTTTTCCAAATTACTCTATTATAAGTTTTATCGGTCTGAGAACGGTTGTTGTCAAATCCTGACCATACGGTAGCCGTATAATAGGGAGAAAATCCGGAGAACCAAAGGTCATTATAATCGGAGGTGGATCCGGTCTTTCCTGCAATTGGCATGTTGACTTCAGTTAGCTTCAGATTCTTACCGGTACCAATCCTAACCACGTCTTCCATGGCACTGGTCAGTAACCAGGCAGTGGATTCCTTCATTACATGTTCCTTATATGGCTTTTTCTCAAGCAGAACTTTACCGTCGTGATCTACGATCTTTGTGTAGAAGATAGGGGCTGTATATATCCCATCATTTGCAATAGCCGCATAGGCAGCAGTTAATTCCAGATTTGAAACACCGTCTGTCAGACCTCCAAGGGCCATCGGCGGGTGGATATCCGATACGACACGGCCATCGGGTTCCTTTCGGGATTCTACCAGGGAAGTAAAGCCAAGGTCCTTCAGATAGTCGAAGCCGATCTGCGGAGTTACCTCTACCAGGGTCTTTACGGTAACGATATTCATGGAGTCATAGATTCCTTTTCTTAAGGAACTTAGGCCCTCATATTCTTTTTTTGACTTCCAGTTGTTCACTTCCGTCTTGGTGCCGGGATAATAATAGGGTCCGGCATCATCCTGCACACTGGCCAGCGTAAATCCTGCGGTATCCAGTGCCGGCAGATAGGTGGATAATACCTTGAAAGTGGAACCCGGCTGTCTGACAGTATTTGTTGCACGATTTAAAGTTCTGTTACCGGTCTTGTCTCCGCGGCCGCCAATAATAGCCGCTACATATCCGGTATGCTGGTCCATAACCACGAAAGAGGACTGGGGCTGTATGGTCATCGTAACCTTCTCGCCCAGGACAACATCGCCTTCCTCCATCATAGCTTCCCTAAAGGCATCAATCTTTTTCTGCATATCTTCCTTATCGATAAATAACAAGGAAAATTTACTTCCATCAGCATCTACGTATAAATTATCCGGGTCCTCAAAATCCTTATAGTATTTCAATAGATCTTCATTATGATAATGTCTGGCGGTATCCTCGTCATCTCCGTTCTGGATGGACAGTGCATAGGTCAGTTCCCAGAAGGACACACCCATTTCAGGAAAATACGATTCATCCGCATACACCTCATCACAGATTCTCTGGATGTCGGGATCCTGCGTGGTATAGATCGTAAGACCTCCGGTATATAATAGGTTAGAGGCTTGCGCCTGTGTATAATTAAGCTCTGTCTGAAGATCCTCCATAACCTGCTCGATCAGTTCATCCACATAATAGCTATAATAGGAGGTGGAATTCAACTCCTCATTTACAGACTGAATGCGGGCATATACATCATCTGCCATCGCAGCATCATATTCCTCCTTGGTACAGTAGCCCTGTTCCAGCATATCACCCAGGATTTCATTCTTACGTTCCTCATTCCGCTCAGGGTAGGTGATGGGATTATGATATACCGGAAGCTGTGCTACAGCTGCCATGACGGCTGCTTCTGACAGTGTTAAATTCTGTACATTCTTATTAAAATAACGCTGGCTGGCTGTTTGGACACCTAAGGTTCCTGCGCCAAGGTTAATTGTATTAAGGTAATATTCCAGTATTTTATCCTTATCCAATTCATTTTCCAACTGGATTGCAAGATATTGCTCCTGAATCTTACGTTCCAGGCGATCAATGAATTTTTTCTCTCGCCCACCGTCAAAGACCTGATTTTTTAAGAGCTGCTGAGTAATTGTACTGGCACCCTCGTCAAAATCACCTCTGCTTAAGCCTAAAAATACGGCACGGAAAATACCCTTCACATCAATTCCGTTATGTTCGTAAAAACGTTCATCCTCGATACAGATAAAAGCCTTTTGCACTACATCCGGAATCTCATCTATGGTGACATAGACACGGTTTGACATAGCACCGACCAGGTTCTCAATCTCATTACCTTCGCTGTCCAGTACCTTCGTTGTATAACGGGTAGGAATGACATCAATCTGTGAGATATCCGGAGCACTGTCGACAAGACCTTTGATGTATCCGAAACCGGCAAAAGCGCCTACGATCGTAACAAATACAATTACTACGATACAAAGCCGGAATAGGGTAACCCGTGTCTTTGAGACTAATCTCCTTGAAGTTGATTTTATATATTGTTGTTTATCTTCGATACCTTTTTTACTGTAATCCATTTGAATCCTCCATTAAGGCAAATACATCATATTGTCCATATGTTTTGCTTATCACGTATTATATCATTTTTTTTAGGATTATTAAAGTAGTTAATGATTTTTTCACAATTATTAACCAATAAATGTAAAATAGTCATAAATGTATGATTATTCTTTTTTTATTGTCTTCTAGGACATTTTTCATATTTATACATGAAAACGCATACATTGTTAAATTATCAACATTTGGAAATTCACAAATCGTGTAGTAATGTCGAAATACAACGAACTCGATAAAATGGTGCGCTAATTTTCCCTTTAAATAATATTCTTATCTGTGTATAATGACTTTTGTCAGTTGTTAACCAAAAAAAGTATTGGGGGTAATACGTATGAAGAAAGTGGAGTTGCTTTTTAGCAATGAGGTAGTTCTGGAAGACTTTAGGAAGATGAAGCTTGACTATAGTCTTACAGAGAACTATCCGGAGGGAGAGAAAACAGAACCGTATTATGGGATTCATATTACGAAGTATCTGGGAGAAGCAGTGGAAGCCGATGAGGTATGCGGAATTTCATACTCTAAGGACAGAGTGATTTCCATGATACGGAAGCTGTTCCAGTTTGAGGTTACGCCGGTGTCCATGGTGGAAATTATTGATGATCTTGTAAGTATAGGGGATTAATTCATTTGAAACAGGTGTACTTCCTTATTTATAATAGAGAAGTATACCTGTTCTATTACGTCTGGGTTTAAAGTACCGTTGGATAGTTCCGTAACCTTCTTCATGAAGACGGTTACTTTCTCTGCCGGAACAAGGATCTCCAGCATAACCACATCAGTATAATCAGAGGTAAGGATGGGAAGCTCCTCCTGCCCGATATAATATTGAAGCTTACCAATGAGATTGTAATCCGTTGTTAAACACATGCGGAGTCCAAGCTCTTTTTTTATGATAAGACTTTGGTTTAGTCCCTCCAATGCAGCGGATTGATATGCTTTCACCAAGCCACCGGTGCCAAGGAGAGTACCACCAAAATATCTGGTGACGACGACCACCAGATTGGTGAGCTCATGGGAAATAAGGATATCCAGCATTGGTTTTCCGGCTGTTTTACTGGGCTCTCCGTCATCAGAACAGCGCATGAGCGGATTCTTCGTACCTATGATATAAGCATAGCAGTTATGGGAGGCATCCCAGTATTTTTTCTTTAATCCTTCTATGAATTCCAAAGCCTCTTCTTCAGAACTGACAGGGCTGACCGTGGCAATAAAACGGGATTTCTTCATTATAATTTCACCTGTTCCGCCTCGAAATACCGTCCGATATACCTCTGCCTTCAGATCCATGGCACGATTTCCTCCCTCACATCATTTGTCCTAAATACCTATATTATAACAACCGAACGGAAAGCATGCAACTTAAGAATGCATCCGGTTGCAAAACATATGTTTGCGATTTTAGTGAAATGTGTTATAATGATTTAAGTATTATTGTGGAGGAAGAGATGAAGAAGAAGCATTTATCATGGCTTCCGGCAATCCTTATGATGCTGGTGATTTTTAGTTTTTCGTCCAAACCAGCTTCTGTTTCGGGTGAGAACAGCTTAAGGATTGCAGATTATGTCATGAGTCTATATGAGAAAATTACAGACAGTCATGTGGAGGAGCTTAATTATGATCGGCTTCTTATTCTTGATCATTATATCAGAAAAGCAGCCCATGTGACCGAATATGCCATTCTGGCAGCAGCAATCTGCCTTCCCCTGTGGATCCGCAGGATTAAGGGCGGAAAGCTTTGGTTCCTAGCTGTCCTGATATCTGCGGCTTATGCTGCATCGGACGAATTCCATCAGAGATTCGTACCCGGCAGAAGCGGAGAGTTTAAGGATGTAATGATTGATACTTCCGGTGCCGCAATGGGAGCATTCCTTTTTCTTCTGGCAGCAGCAATGTTCCGACGTTTTAAAAATCGCAGAAATAAGACGGAGCCTACTTCGAAATAAAACGGTTCTGTGATCGGTCATACTGATAGCCAACTGAGGAAAGGGTATCCACCAGGTGTTTTAAGTCAACCGTCATACTCAGGCAAAGCTCCTCAAGGGATGGATAGTAATCTCTTAATTTTGTATTGATAAAGCTTAATAGGATAATAGGATCCTTTGGTAGGTTCATTGGTTTCTCCTTACGTTTATTATCTTATTTTACACATAATTCTACCTAAAATACAATACGATTTTTCCGGGGCATTCCCGGCAATCCGGAAAACGGAGGGTGATAAAATTGGATCTATTTGACTATATGAGAACGAATTCTATGAAGAAGGAAGGACCTCTGGCCTCCAGGCTCAGGCCGATGAGTCTTGAGGAGGTTGTAGGGCAGAGCCATATTATAGGAAAGGACAAGCTCCTATACCGTGCAATCAAAGCGGATAAGATCAGCTCTATTCTGTTCTACGGACCGCCGGGCACCGGTAAGACCACCCTGGCGAAGGTAATTGCCAATACCACCAGCGCCATCTTCACTCAGATCAATGCTACGGCTGCAGGGAAGAAGGATATGGAAGCTGTGGTGGCGGAGGCGAAGAACAACCTCGGGATGTATGGGAAGAAGACCATCCTGTTCATCGATGAGATTCATCGCTTTAATAAGGGGCAGCAGGATTATCTGCTTCCCTTCGTGGAGGACGGAACTGTGGTACTGATCGGTGCAACTACCGAGAACCCCTATTTCGAGGTTAACTCTGCTCTATTGTCCCGCTCCATCATCTTTGAACTGAAGCCCCTGGAGAAGGAGGATATCAAGACTCTTCTGAAACGGGCGGGGACGGATGAGGAGAGAGGACTGGGAGCTTACAAGGCGGTACTGCAGGAGGATGCCTTGGAATTTTTAGCCGATGTGTCCAACGGTGATGCCAGAGCAGCCTTGAATGCGATCGAGCTGGGGGTACTGACTACGGAACGGTCAGAGGACGGCTTGATCCATATTACACTGCCGGTGGCATCGGAATGTATCCAGAAGAGGGTATTAAAGTACGATAAGGACGGGGATAATCATTATGATACTATCTCAGCCTTTATCAAGAGTATGCGGGGCTCGGATCCGGATGCTGCGGTTTATTATCTGGCGCGCATGCTGTATGCAGGGGAAGAGGTAGCCTTTATTGCCAGACGTATCATGATCTGTGCTTCGGAGGATGTGGGAAATGCTGATCCGAATGCGATTGTTGTAGCTGCTTCGGCAGCCCTGGCTGTAGAGAGGCTCGGTATGCCGGAAGCTCAGATTGTACTTTCCCAGGCAGCAACCTATGTGGCCTGTGCCCCTAAAAGCAATTCCGCTGTCTGTGCCATCGGCGCAGCAATGGAGGCCGTAGAGAATGAAAAGACAGCGACAATTCCGCCCCATCTGATGGATGCGCACTATAAGGGAGCCTCCAAGCTGGGACATGGGATCGGTTATCTATATGCCCACGATTTCAAGAACCATTATGTGGAGCAGCAGTATCTTCCGGATGAACTGGTTGGCCGTGTATTCTATGCTCCTTCGGATAACGGCTATGAGAAGAAGATTAAGGAATACTTACAGAAGATAAAAGAGGAAGCTTAACAGCTTCCTCTTGGTTGTTTATGCGATGACATTCTATCCATAGGTTCCTCCTATGGATTCTCCGGGTAGAATCTTACTTCTTGCCGGCAGGTGTTTGCAGCTTGTCCTGCTTGGGAGGATCATTCCGGTGAACGAACTTATACACTTCTATAAAGCCATAAATCATAATCGGAATGACCAGAGTAGAGAAAATTGCAGACAGGAATAATGCCTTGGCAGATTCTTTGGCAAAGATAGCCGCAATCAGGGATAGGATAAATAACGACAGAATCAGCAGGACACCGATTAGGGAGGCAATACGCTTTACTTTATTCATAGGAAGTATCCTTTCTTATCTAAGTGTTGATAAGATCAATTATAATGAATAGCTGGTAAAAAAGCAAGGGATGTTCACATAACACCCTGGTACCCGGTGCGAACTATTAATCACAGTATCGGAATCCGGAGTCAAGCTATTCTACAGGGGTAAACTTGCTGCACGGACCGGATGAAGATTCCTCCATGAGTGGTTTATCCTTCAGTAATTCATACAACAGTCCGGGCTCATCAAGAAGCCTCCCACCCTCATATTTACCATTACAGGTAATAAAATAGGAGCTCTTCTTCATAATAACACCCATTTTCCGCAGGGTCTGATGAGTGACAGTTCCGTGTAATCTGGCACGGAGGATCTTTTGCGCATAGGTCAGTCCGATTCCTGGGACCCGAAGCAGCTGTTCATAATCAGCCGTATTTACTTCGATCGGAAACAGGTGAATATTCCGCAAAGCCCAGGAAAGCTTTGGATCCATGTCCTCTGCAAGGTTTGGGGCCTGCTCCGGTGCAACCTCATCCGGAGTAAAGCCATAGAGCTGCTGGAGGCGGTCTGCCTGATACAGCCTGTGTACCCGCCATAAGGGGGTAGCAGTAGCGGGCAGCTCATCATAGCCTTTGGCAGGCTGAAGATATTTGAAGGCGGTATAATAAACACGGCTCAATCGATATTTCTGATATAAGGCCTTGGATAAAGTCATAATGGTCCTGTCAGTCTCCTCAGAACTTCCTGCCATCAGCTGTGTGGTCTGGGACCTTAAAAGAACCGGAGTCCTGCTCTTATACTGTCTGGCACTTTGAACCAATTCACTGATTGCCTGCATCGGCTCCAATATATTATATTTATTCTTCTGCTTGGCAACTCTCTCGTACCCGGAATTTCTCGCAACCTCGATATTAACACTTAAGCGGTTGGCATATCTGCCGGCTTTCGCGATCAGCATAGGATCAGTTCCCGGCATTACCTTCGCATGGATATAGCCGTTATAGAATAGCTCCTCCCTCATAATCCGCAGAGTCTCAATAATTAGTTCCTCAGTATAATTGGCATTCTGACAGATGGCCGAGGTGACAAACACACCATGTCCGTTTTCCATAGCGGTCCTTACCGATAACTCGGCCATCTCTCTCGGTTGGCTGCAATACCTGATCGTGTCCTCACGGCTGGCTCTGCACCCACAGTAAGCACAATTGAAGATGCAATGGTTCGAAAGAAATACCTTTGGCACCTTCGGAGGGTTTCCGGAAGAACGGATACCCCTGAAGATGGAAGGATCCGGGATACATTCCTGCTCATTTCCCCCCTGTCCGTACGACAGCTCGGCATCTGCCACATCATACTGTGCATCCTCCTGCATCTTGAGAAGCTTATCCTGCAGAGATAAAGTCTGGATGGAATTCACATGAACCATTTTCGCACCTCCAAAACGGATGTTACCTAGCTTCACTTATTATATCATTGATTAAAATAATAGTCAAACATATGTTCGATATTTTGTAGGAAGGCATAAAATTTTAGTATACAAAAGCCTTATCTTGTGTTAATTTAACATAGTACGATATTTTTACGGAGGGGGTGTCAGTAATGGGTGTGTTCAGATTAGGAAACTCGAAAAATCCTGTCGGGAAATCCAAAAACATGTTCCTGGACCAGGGGATTACTATGGTTCTTAGTACTGTTTTAATTCTGCAGGCCCTGATTACTGTACTTCACCCATTAGGTGCTGCCGAGACTGTTACAGCAACCGGGAAAACCAAAGCTGAGGGTTACCTGTACTCTCCGAATTTTCGATTTGGGGACTATTATATCCCTTCCGATGTGAGTGAACCGGACAGGCAGCAGAGAATTCGGATCGGTGGACCGTCAGATCAGAAGATCAAGGATATCAGAAGGCTGATCAGTCAGAGCTTCTATGCAGTTGCGATCTTCATCATGGGAATATGGATACTGAGAAGCTTCAGGCAGATTTATTCGAACCGGAAGGCTTACTGCAAATCCTTGTTGGCACTCTCCATCGGTGGACATGCTCCTCCAGAGAATAGTAAGATATGAACGGAAATTCTGCACTAAGCAGGTAAAAGATAAGATAGAAAGGACAGAAAGAATGAAGAAAAAGTCAGTATTTTTTATTATCGTTGCGATCGCTCTCCTGATGGTCTATACTGCTATTTTTGGCATTAATATGGGCAGCTTTAAGGTTCTGGGATCGCCTGATATGCGTTATGGTATTGATATCCGAGGAGGAGTGGAAGCCGTATATCAGCCGGTGGATCTGAACCGTAAGCCGACCGCGTCTGAGTTGGAAGCGGCCCGTACCATTATAGAATTACGATTAGATAAACAAAATATTCTGGACCGTGATGTAACCACGGATGAAGGAAATGGTTATGTACTCGTCCGTTTCCCCTGGAAAGCGGATGAGAAGGATTTTAACCCTGAGAAAGCTATCTCTGAGCTTGGTGATACAGCGCAGTTAACCTTCGTTGGCCCGGATGATAAGGTAATACTCACCGGATCCCATGTTAAGACCAGTAAGCCCGGAGTAGGACAGAGGGCCGGTGAAGGCTTTATCGTGAGCCTTACTTTTGACGCGGAGGGAACCAGACTGTTCAGTGAAGCAACGACGAATTTCCTCGGTAAGAACATCAGAATCTTCCTGGATGAAGAGGAGATCTCAAATGCCAGGGTAATCAATCCGATTACGACCGGAGAAGCTATGATTACCGGACAGGATACCTATGAAGATGCACAATTGTTATCCGATAAGATTAATTCCGGTGCTCTTCCTTTCTCCATGGTAACAAAGAATTATTCCACAATCAGCCCTTCCTTAGGTTCCGGAGCCTTAAGTGTAATGCTTCAGGCGGGCTTGATTGCATTTATTTTAATTTGTATTATGCTGATTTCTTATTATAAGCTGCCAGGGGTGGTTGCATGTATATCCCTAATGATTCAGATTACCGGCCAGATACTTTCCTTATCCATACCTCAGATGACCCTTACCCTGACCGGTATCGCAGGTATCATCCTATCCATCGGTATGGGTGTGGATGCGAATGTTATCATATCGGAACGTATCAGTGAGGAAATCAAGGCTGGTAAGAGCGTATCCTCTGCTATCGCAGCAGGCTTTAAGAATGCGTTTACTTCCGTATTTGATGGTAATATCACCGTGCTGATCGTTGCAGTCATACTGATGACACTAGGTTCCGGTTCATTACTTTCCTTTGCTTATTCCTTATTTACAGGAATCGTATTTAACTTTGTTGCAGGTGTGACGGCGTCCCGTCTGATGATCCGCTCCTTGAGTAACTATAAATTCTTGCGTAAGCCGAAATTGTACACCTGCTGGTCAAGGAGGATCACATTATGAATCAGGATAAAATAATTAAGTTCTATGAGAAAAGGAAAATATATTTTGCTATCTCCTTAAGTATCTTCGTAATTGGTATTATAGCGCTGTTCATTAACGGTGTTCAGTTGGATATCCAGTTCAAGGGTGGTGCGCTCCTGAAATATAACTATACCGGTACAATTGACGAAAACAAGGCAGGAGATATTGTAAGTAATGTTGTTGGACGTCCGGTTACTACCCAGCTGACGGAGGACCTCGCATCCGGGGATCAGAGAATTATCTTCAATATCGCCGGTAAATCCGGAGTGGATGTTAAGGATCAGAAGCAGTTTGATACTGAATTAAAGCAGACCTTCCAGGCGAATAACATTAATTTATCGGAAGC
>JAEZJW010000147.1 GCA_023415595.1 Bacillota bacterium | reverse complement strand
ATCCATGATTTGTATTGCTTTTCCCTGATACGGTCCCATAAGTATTCTCCTGATCTTATTTGTATTCTATATTAAAGTTTATGGTAATCTGAAGGTTGGACTAAGGTGTAGGTTATGTAGGGGGTGGGGGTTGACAGCTACAACATTACGCCTGATCATATGTATACCACAGAGCTGCGTTGTCTAGCAGCTCAAGGAGCCCATCGTAGCTGTATCGCGCTATGGTGCAGATTGCGGGCTCAAGGAACCCGTCCTAGCTCTATCGCACAATGGTGCGTTGCGGACTCAAGGAACCCGTCCTAGCTGTATCGCACAATGGCACGTTGCGTGGGTTCCTTTCGCTCGCGTTGCGCGCTCCATGTTCTTAATGATTCCTATCAATTTATTTTACCTCTTCCGCCCTGGGGATGGACTCCATAAAACTCGGTGTCCATCCCCTCCGTTGCAGGTGACCTGGCACCACCTGGAAGAGAACTTCCGGTGGGCGCCAGGTCACCTGCAACTTTGGAAGTAAACTTCCGGCGGAAGAGGGGATTAACTTTACTTGGATCTTTTGTATCATGGTGCTTTGCTTATCGCGAACATTATAACATATTTCTCAATTTTCTGTCCATAGCATTATACAAATTATGTAATCCTCTCCCCTGTCATCTATGGTGATATCTGTCGTGACAACAGTTACAGTTCTACCTTATCTGAGTATATGGCATCGGACCGGGGGAGAACCGTTCCGTCCTATACTGATCCAAGGAAGGTGTTCAAAAAAGCTTTTTGTAGTTGACCATAGACAGGATAAGTGTACCCATTCATAGGGGGATGTGGACAGATGCTGGAAAACGATTAGCCATTTTCGAGTGAGTTTTCAGCATGCTAGTTCGTTTCGCGAGCGAACGACGAACCTATCAGTGAGGAGCGAAACGTAATAAACGCATGCTGAAACTTACCGAAAATGAGCTTGTTTTGCGGCACTGTCCATGTCTCCCTATGAAAATGGCCGCACTTATCCGTCCGGGTATATATAAAGGGTTTTTTCATTTGAATTATCAATGGGTTTTTGATATAATTAGTATTCTGAACGTCATTCATTTATATTTGTATATTTTGTGAACTGGTCCGTGCCTATTGACTTATATACAGAAAAGATTAAAATTAATAACAAGAGAATATTATGGAGGTAGCAATAAGGTGAATAAATCCAAGAAACCAATCAAAGGACCAAAAAAGTCCAAACAGACTGTTATAACTGTCAATCGGAAATACTGGCTCATTCCTTCCATCATTATAGGAATATTTTTAATTGCCGCAATGCTCTTTGACCAGCTGTATGAAAGAGTTCTGATCACGATTGATGGTGAAAAATATCATATGAGCGATTTGAATTATTATTTCTATGATGTGGAAAACGGCTATAATTCCTATTCACAGATTTTCGGACCGGTTAACTGGTCGACTCCCTATGATGAAACCGGCAAACTCACCCTTGGAGATGTTGCCAAGCAGGAAGCCGTAGGAATCTCAGTTTTCAACGAAATCATGTATCAGGAAGCTCTGGCTGCAGGCTACTCCCTGACCGATGAAGAGATTAATACCATTAATAACGATATTGCTACCATGCTCTATGATCAGGGCTTATCTCAGGACATGCTGGATGAGAATGGTTTTACCGGTGATTACCTTAAGAAAGTAAAGGAAAAGGTAACTCTGGCACAGCGTTACCGCGGAGATATCATTGATACCCTTGCTGTTGATGATGAAGCCATCAAGGCAGGTATCTCTTATGAAGATAACAGGCAGTATGATATTGAGTATCTCTACATCTCTAACCAGAAGACGGACGAGGCCGGCAATCAGACCGAGATGACCGAGAAGGAGAAGACAGCTGCTTATGAGAAGATTAAAGCAAAGTATGACGAGGCTTTAAAAACAGCTGACTGGTCAACTCTGGTTCCCGTAGACGAACTGGAATTGCAGTATAAGGAAAATGATTTCATTAAGGGTGATACTACTTACCCTGAGGATCTGAAGACGATGATGATGGCGATGAAAAACGGTGAAATCAGCAACATCTTCAAAGCAGAAAACGGTTTTTACATCATTAAGATGGTGAATAATGACAATCCGGAAACCTATAATACAATGGTGGAGAACGCCATCAAGGAAGCTGAGGATACAGCCTTTGAGACCTATTATGGTGAGAACATCCTGACAAAGCATGAAGTTAAGATGAACGAACGGGCATTAAAGAACGTGAAGATGGGTACCTTCACAACAGCTGACTGATTTGACCGTATCTTAGTATAATATCCTCCGATCCTGCAATACTAACAGGTAAAAGCAAGGAAAGGAGACAGTTATGGCAAAGAATAAGAGTAACAGCGGTTCTAAGAACAGCAGTAAGAATTCTTCCCGAAACAGTGTTAGTAATTCTTCCAAAAATTCCATGAAGGACAGTCATGCACAGGTTCCGGATAATTCACCGAGCCGCAGCGGTCCCGGCGGAGATTAATATACTATTAAAGCCCCTGACTTGAATAAAGCAGTTAAACTGCTATATTCAAGCCGGGGGCTTTCTTTATATTCTATCAGCATTTCGGAGCAATCGGCCCTCCGGGAGAAAATGGTATGACAAAGGTTGGAAGACCACTGGAATACGGGGCAATGTCATATTCCTGAAAATATATTACCACCCCTTCCGGGATCAGATAGAAGTTACTGATCTTTAAAGTATCCTGGACCAGCTTAGCATAATCCTTAAAATATATACTGTCTTCCGGGTTGTAACCCGCATCAATCTGCCCGATGACGACCCCGGTTAAGAATTCCTTCAGGTTATTCCGATGTGGGTACAGGTCCATCATCTCAATCTTTTTGCTCTTCTGCAGATTCCAGGAATCAGAGTACCGGATCGTAAGTCCATGTGCTCCTCCTGCATATTCGTACTGATCAAAATATAGACTGAGCGCACAGTTCTGATTATAAGTAACCTCATAATCCACATATGCCTCGAATTGCCTGACCGGGAAGTTATTGGTTATGGAATACTCATACTCCACCATTGCCATCTGGTACAGATTCATGATATTGGACCTTTCGTACATTACTGCCCTCGTGCGGTAAAACGAATTTAATTTATCCAAAAACACCTGAAAGTGTGCGGAAAAAAACTGAGGGTACTTGATCGTATATTTCATGATAATCTGGTTTTTGTAATACATATCCTGCTGTATCACTTTTTCCTTGACAACAACCTGATAAACTGGCAAGCAGCTTCTCCCCTTTTAGGCTTCCCTTTAGCACATCTTATGCGTTAGGCAGGATTACTATTCTTAACATCTTCACATCGGATTATCTGATCGGGCAAGCCCCTGTGGAACACTCCTGGTCGATGATATCATGTTCTCCGTCGTCATCTAATCTGGCTAAAAGCTCATAGTCAATCGGTTTAATCCGCTGCACCCTCTGCTCATAATCCTCTTTCGTGGTACTTTCATAAGGCAGCAGGGGATAGGTCTCCTCCATCAGCGGAAGGAACGTAATTCCTACTACATAATTGAAGTTTTCATATACCCAATGTGCTACCTCATCCCATTCCTGCTCTCTGACATGAACTGTAATGGAGGTATTGTGATCCGACCAGTTCTCCATGGACATTTTATATAACTCCAGCTGCTCTATCGCACTGACCTCATATTTTGTTCTTCCTTCGGGAGCCTTGACGGGAAATTCAATCACCTTGATGGTACAATCCTCGTCCGTCTGCCCGATCTCGCTATAGATCGGATAGCTGCCCTGAGTGGCAATCATCTTATACAGGGGATCAGTGGCTGATATTCTGACTCTTCGGATATAGTAATTAGAATGGGCATAGTGAATCCCTGAGCTCACGCCGGGCAGGGTCGACAGACTCCCCTCCGGCTTTATGGTTGTCATCAGCTCCGGTGCAGTAATCCCCAGCTCCTTACTGTAGCGTTCCCCTTCCTCACGTACCGTCTGATGGAGCCTTCTGAGCAAAGCAGCCAGCTCTTCATTGCTCATATGAGTCTTATTCATCATATCCATCATACCGGTTAGGGAGATTCCGATGATCCTGTCCGCATGCATCACCCGATTCCATTCCGGCAGCTCCACCTCTACCAGAGTCATTCGGAGGGCAACTCTGGTGGAAAGCCTTAATATCTCATGAAAACCGGCCTCATCAAACGAACCGTCACTGGCGAATGCCATCATATTATTCGTTGTAAGGTTACAGCATTGCTTCGAACGGAGAAGGATCTCTCCACAGGGATTACAGCCGCGGAAGGACGGTTTGCGCCTGGTCGCCTCCGAACCATTGATAAAGCCCGGTTCCCCATTCGTCCGGATGGAATCTATAATTTCTTTAATTCTCTCCAGGGAAGGCCTCTTCTGATACAGGATGGAATTATTGCTCATCTTCCTGTGGGATATTTCAGGGTCCTCGATCCAATTCCCATCGACCACCTGATAAATGTTTCTCTTGGCATTGATGACATCCTCATCATCTTCATCGCAGATTACCATCATGGCACTGCGTCTGACGCCTCCGGATACGACATTTTCGCTGATGATCGTAGCAATATCCAGAATATCGATCGTTTTTAATCCCAGGCCGTTCCTCTTAACGAATACCTTATTGATCTTCTCAAACATCCTCTGGATAGATCTGTGCCCGGAAGCTCTGCCCCCAAACCTCTTCAGTCTTTCTCCTTCGGGCCGGACAAAGCTGTAATCTATCATAATTTTCTTAATTGTTTCATATTCCTTGTGCGTTAATAAGCTAAAATAGCTTTCCAGGGCAGAGCACCAGCCCTCCTTGCTATCCCCCACCTGAATGACAGCAGTTTCAGAATCCGATTCGCTGATGCTTAAAAGGGTATGCTCCATTTCCTCCTTCGTAAGCTTCATACGTACAGTGCCGTCATACCGGCTTTCCAGAAGGACAGGGCGTACCTGCGGCAGCTTCTCCACCTGCTCCCTGTCGATGCGGATACCGACACCGCTGCCGACCATCAGGAGGTAGAATACATCCACAAGGTCCCGCAGGGTTTCAATATTTGTAAAGGAACAGTTGTAGTTGGACAGCGGATACTGCTTAACTACCTCGGTCCCTCCCATATATAAGGTTCTGCCCGAAGTAAAGGTTTTTAAATGGAACAGTTGGTCGAATAACTCCTCTGCTTCCTTCTTCTCCTGCCCCAGGTCGATCGGCAGCCCCATTTTCCTTCGATATTCAATTCCAAGACCTATGTTATATTCCGTGGTTCGAAGAACTGTCTCAAACCAGTTCTCCCTCCTTTTTTTCTCCTCCTGGTACCTGGAATAGGTTCTTAAATATACAAACTCACCAATATGGCTGAGAGGGCTTTTCCTGTTACGATATGTATCTAAAAAATCATTTGATAAGAGATGCTCCATAATTCTTCCTCCGTATCTTTAGACTATTTGAAGTCATGTTTATACTATATATTGTGCTAATATTATACATAAGTACAATATGTATGTCAACTGATCTTTTTATTGAATGTTAGCACAATCTTTATTGGAAGCATCGTTTGCCTTTGCTGCTTAGTAGATATCGTTTGCTGTCTGTCAGATAACTATACAAAACCTAATCATTCCGCTTAAAATACACCAGCGGAAAAGGCACCCATCGTCTTCCCACAGATATGATGCCTGTGGAGTGACGCAGGGTGCCTCTTGCCTAGTCAATCTCATATGAATACTCTATCGTTATACTATCCGAATTTGTTTCTGATCAATTAATGTAAACCATTACATAAGCCTAATATTGCTTATACTGTAAATTACCATGCATAGTTGAAGTAATCGTCGTAGCGTTCCACCAGCTCGATGAACTCTGCCCGGTAGCCACCGACATCCTCACCGAGACCCTGCTCTGCCAGTTCCAGTACTGATTCGACCGAAGCATTTCCGCGGTACTCTGAATTCCGTAGTATCATACCAAATTCCGTAACGGCAGCAGCGAAATAGAAATCCTCAGAATATTTCATTGACTTTACAGGAGTATTCGTGAAGGAAACCACCTTCCTGATCTCACGGCTTTCTTCCTCCTCAGGCTCCTTGTAGCGCAGACGAATCTCCGTGATTTCATTCTTGTATTCGGGCTTGATCTCCTGTGTCTGATACTTTAAGGACTCGTTCTCTTTCCCGCCGTCGGAGGCTCTGCCGGGTACAACCTCATAGATAGCTGTTACACTGTGTCCGGCACCCAGCTCTCCTGCATCAACGGTGTCATCCCTGAAATCTTCATTCTGTAAAGCCCTGTTCTCATATCCGATCAGACGGTAAGAGGCTACGGCATAAGGGTTGAACTCCAGCTGAATCTTAACATCCTTAGCAATTGTGAGCAGGGTACCTGACATCTCATCCACCAGCACCTTCTTAGCTTCTCTCGGAGAATCGATGTAGGCATAGTTTCCGTTACCCTTATCTGCAAGCAGCTCCATCTTATTATCTTTGATATTACCTGTTCCAAAGCCCAGGACACTGAGATAGATCCCACTTTCCTTCTTCTCTGTTATTATATCCTCAAGCTCCTCCGTCGAGGATGGTCCAACATTGAAATCACCGTCGGTGGCAAGGATCACACGATTGTTACCGCCTTTGATAAAGTTCTCCTCTGCTAAGGAGTATGCTAACTCTATTCCGCTTGCACCTGCTGTGGAACCTCCTGCACTTAAGTTCCTGATTGCACGAAGGATCACACTTTTTTCTGATCCTCGCACGCTGTCGAGAACGACCCCGGTCTCTCCGGCATAGATTACGATGGAGATTCTGTCATCCTCCCCAAGAGCCTCAACAAACTGGGCAAAGGCATTCTTAAGCAGAGGCAGTTTATCCTCTTCGTCCATGGAACCGGATACATCGATCAAGAATACAAGGTTGCTCTTCGGCAGGGATTCCGGATCTACATTCTTACCCTGAAGTCCGACCTTCAGCAGATAATTGTCTTCATTCCACGGGCATTTTCCGATTTCCGTGTGGATGGAGAAGGGCTTCCCGTCCTCCGGCTCCTTATAATCATAATTAAAGTAATTCAGCATTTCTTCAATCCTGACTGACTGCGGATCGGGAAGACTGCCATACTGGATATCGCTGCGCAGGTTGGAATAGGATGCAGTATCGACATCAATTGAAAATGTACTTAACGGATTACTGGTTACCTCTTGAAAACCTGCTTCGGTAAACCCGGTAAATTCCTCCGTACCCGGATAAACCGGCTTCCAGTTCGTATTATAGTCATCTTCCATTCCGTAATCCATGGTCGGGCTCTTCGCTGTAAATCCAGCAGGCGCTTCCTCAGCCTTAGCTTCTGAATCCCTGCTTACGTTTGATGAATACTGTGAGGTGTCTGTTGTAGTATCCGATGTTGATTTGGTCCCTTGATTTGATTCCTTCTGAGCTGCTCCGTCCCCCGTAGCAGTATCATACTTTGTTTCCTTGTTCTTGCCCGTTGTCTCCCCGCTATCCTCTTTCTTACTGCAGCCGGTCATCGCAAGACCCACAATCATCGCTGCCGTTACTATCAATGCGATTAACTTTCTGGTTTTCTTCATTTCCTTCTCCTCACCTTCCGGGAGTACTCCTCCCCCTAATGAAATGCTTCAAAGGAACGGCCGTGTTCTTTGATTACAATCATTAGACAACAGAAAAAGGAAAATGGTTCCATCAGTAATATTAATTTTTTGTTACAAAACTATTACTTACTCCACAGCTTCAAAGCTAATGCAAGTTCTTCTTTCTCCTTCGCAGCCTCCGCTACGGGTATCCCTGCCATAACAGCATCAATCGCCTGCATCATTGCTCTTACACCTGCCGCAGAGCCCATAGGATGTCCCTGGATAGCTCCACCCGCTGCCAGGACCATGTCCGTCCCTATTTCTTTTATGTAGCGTTCCACCATTCCGGGATGTACTCCCCCTCCGATGGAGGGCATGGTTGGCTTGATGTGATACATCGGCAGGGTGAGCTGGGCTGCCGTCTGAATATATTTCTGATATTGCAGAGGATATCCGCCGTAGGGGGTATTGATCATGACGATATCCGCACCGGCCAGTCTTGTCAGTTTTCCAACGGCCAGCGGTGAGCTCATACCGCTGCCGGTGCCTTCGTAAAACATACCTGCTCCTGCACAATGGGCAAGAATCGGCACCTTAACGGTTTTTGCTATCTGATGGAGTACACTGTAACCTACTGCTGCAAAATTCACCATGATAGCCTCTGCACCGGCTTCGATTACACTTTGTACCGTATTCATAATACTTCCGGCACCATCGGTTACATTTACGATATATTTTACTTTCTTACCTGTTCTCTCATAGGCTGCCACGGCTGCTTTATTAAATGCTTTTACCCTGTCAGCTGCCTTACTGTAGCTTGGACTTCCAAGGAGTTCATCATCCTTAATCAGATCCACTCCACCCAGTGCGGTTTCATAGAAAATCTTCGCCCCTTCTTCCGGCCTTAAGCCTGTACAGGGCTTGATCATGTTAAGCAAGATCGGGCGATCTTCAATTCCAGTAAGCTTACGGACTCCCGCGAGGCCAAAATTAGGTCCTCCAAGCTCTTCTGCAAATCCTCTGGGAAATTCAATATCCAAAAGCTTCACCTGTGCCGAGGTGGATGCATCGTTTCCTAACAATGCCGTTATCAGAAGAGGAAAATCCGGTGTAAAATTGATCACCGGGTATGCGATCTGCAGCAGGTATTGCCTTTCCTCCTCCGTTACCTGGGTACTGAGATCAATGGAGGGGACATCATAGATCTGGATCACCTTTCCCATATGCTTTTCCCTGATTTCGTCCGTAATCCCGGGAATCGGCAGCCAGGTTCCGATTGTCTGTCCGACTGCCAGAGATGCCGCTTTTGCCATGATGTCAATGCTTTTATCCAATTTAATATAATAGGTTGCCGTGATATATTCCTTATCCCTTATGTTTTCCGGGAGACAGTATAATTTTTCATCCATGTTAGTTTCCTCCTAAAAAGGGCCGCTGCACAAACGTCCGGTTTTTAGATTACCGCAGGGAATTTCCGCGGTTTCATAAAACCTATTTATACAACAGCCTTATTAATCTTATTTGTTATTCTCCTGATCATTAAAATATGCGGAGGCCTCATAGGGAATATCTCTGATGCGCTTATCCAGGCTATCACAGAGGAGACCATACAGAAGCTCTGAATCTTTGTTCTTCAATGCCTCCAGATAACTGTCATGCTCACTGATCATCTTCTCCCTGGAATCACGGTCACTGATAAATTTCTGCCCGTAAATCAGTTTGAAGAAGCATAAGCTATCCCACAGGGATTCTATCATCGTACACAGCCGGTCCATTTTACTCATGCTGTAGATCGTAAAATGATAGTATCTATTCAGCATATAGACTTCTTTTCCATGGACCTCGTCCTGGCGTACCAGCTTACTATACTGATCATTGATCTTCTCAAGTAGTTCAATATGAGTATTCGTAACATTCTGGCATGCATAGCTGGCTGTGATGGGCTCCAGGGCTTTACGAGCAATATAAATCTGCTTTACATCATCCTGCGTCAGCTTAATCAGCCGGGAACCTGCATATGGGATGGATTCTGCTAAGCCTTTCTTCTCCAGGTTACTGAGTGCTTCACGAATCGGCATTCTGCTGACTCCTAACTGATTTGCTATTTCCTCCGTGTTCAGCTTCTCACCCATATGTAGTTTTCCGTCCATAATCCAATCCATCAGCTTGTCCAATACCAGATCGGGTAATTTATTATGCTGGATGATGTCAGTGTTCATATTATTCATCGTAATACGCA
>JAEZJW010000026.1 GCA_023415595.1 Bacillota bacterium | reverse complement strand
GAGGGTCATAGGTTCGAGCCCTATAGGTCCCATTGATGCCGGCGTGGCGGAACTGGCAGACGCACAGGACTTAAAATCCTGCGGGACTAACCTCCCGTACCGGTTCGATTCCGGTCGCCGGCATTCAAATTAACCACAAAGATTAATTTCTTTGTGGTTTATATTTCCGTATAACACTTATGTATGCTTAGCTCAGCTGGATAGAGCGTCTGGCTACGGACCAGAAGGTCGGGGGTTCGAATCCTCTAGCATACACTATGAATCAGAATGTGTGCTTTGCACACATTTTTTTTGTATTCATTTATAGAACTACTCACAACTGATGGATGGCCTGCATTGTTTTTAAATATACTAACAAGTAATACAAGCAGTAGGTATATAACGCCTCACAAATAAGAAAATTATAATCATTTCTTAATTTACGTCAGTATCGTTATATGATAGAATGGGGCAAAGGAGGCGGCAGCATGAATAAAAGAGAATTTCTGGATATAATGAGACAAGCCTTAGATGGAGAAGTCAGCCCGGATATCATAGAACAAAATATAAAATATTATGATAACTATATCAGTAACAATTCTATCAAGGATGAGGAATCAGTATTGAATGAATTGGGTCATCCCAGATTAATCGCTAAGACAATTATTGAATCAGAGAAGATCGCCAGAGAAAAAGGAAAATCTACCGGCTATAGGGGATATAGCGAAGAATTTAGCGAAAGACGTTACACCGCGGAAGAAGAACATGAAGAGCAAGAGGGTACAAGGAACTTTGGAAACCGAAGACGTTCGATCTTCTTTACGGGTGTTCGGTGGTATCATAAAGTAATGCTTTGGGTAGTACTAATTTTCTTCCTTTTGCTTTTACTTTTTATCGGACGGGTTATTATACGGCTTCTTTATGTATTTATCGTTCCAATAATCTTAGTAGTTTTATTAATGTCATTATTCCGAAGGCGATGAACAATAGGAATGAATGCCAGCCTAGCAGACATTCATTCCTATTAAATTTATCATGTATAAAAAGTGAAACGACCGCAAGGGGGAGCCAGGCGGTCGTTTCGATGAGGGGAGTATAAATAATTAATAAGGGGTTATATGCTCGGTCATTCCGAGCACTTTTTTATTATAATATAGATAGGTTTAATATGCAACATTTAAATTAAGATACGGTCTTTCAATTGAGGCATTTTAGCGAAAAGGATAGGAAGACAGTACCACTTAGATCATTAAGTGTCAGATTTATAAACAAAAGGAAGGAAAAATAAAATAAAAAATGGAAATATTATTGGTATCTTCAAAGGGTGTAAATGAATATTTCAAATAAAACAGCAGATAATAAGGTCGTAATACAAATATATATCTTATTATTAGGAGGCCATTCTATGACAAGCAATAATAATTCCAGCAAAAATGCTAACACAAGCAACAACAATGCTTCTAACGTAAGAAATACGACTGGAACATCTAATGCCAATACCGGCAGAAACGCAAACACATCCAATGCTAATACAAGCAGAAATGCAAACACATCCAATGCTAATACAAGCAGAAATGCTGGTACAAGTAATGCAGGTACAAGTAATATCGGTACAAGCAATTATACAACGGGTACAAGCCGCAATGCTTCCGGCACCAGATGCAACGATACAACATCCAGAGATTCTTCCAGAGACTCTTCCAGAGGCAACACAAGCAACGCCAACAGGAATAACAATTTCAGGGATATGGATGACTTAGATAATAATTACTAATCAATAAATCACAGCAATTGAAAGTCCCCTTCATAAGAAGGGGACTTTTTTTCGAGCCCTTTTTACTATTAAGCTAGCAATTCAAACTATTTTGAATATATTATAGGGGGAGAGTATAGGGTCCTCAACCAAGAAGGGAGTGACAGTACAGGGATGTCTTTTGATACAATACGAGCGAATGAAATTAACAATTATATTGGAAAACAAAATGTTGTGATTATTGATTTGAGGGACAGGGAAGAATATATTGCAGGGCATATTCCGACGGCTGTTAATATACCTTATGAAGATCTGGAGGAGCACAAGGCCGGACTCAAGCGATTTAATCTCCTCGTTTTTTACTGTGACAGGGGTCATATCAGTCTGATGGCTGCCAGAGATCTGATCAAAGATGGATTTAATATTAAAAGTCTCTATGGTGGTATCCGGGCATATCGCGGAAAGCTGGAAAGATATTAGTATGAAAAGAATTTTAAGACCAAAATTCTTGGGAAGAAGCTGCGAAATTCGCACATAGGTGCTCATTCCTTATTCTTCCGGGTTCTGCACAACGTAAATTATGTATGACGATATTTGTCCATTGACTGGAAGGCAAAAGAGCTTTACAATAACATAACAATGATAAAAATATAAGTCACTTCGGAGGTAGGAATGAACCAATTGGAATATATATCGCCATGCCATTTTGGACTTGAAGCTGTGTTGAAACGGGAAATCATGGACTTGGGTTACGAGATAACGAAGGTAGAGGATGGCAAGGTAAGCTATACCGGCGACGAGCATGTTTGCGCCAGGGCAAATATGTTTCTTAGGACAACAGAGAGAGTTATGCTTAAAATTGCGTCCTTTCAAGCGGAAACCTTTGATGAGCTGTTTGAAAATACAAAGAGCATCCCTTGGGAAGCCTTCCTCCCGAAGGACGGAAAGTTCTGGGTTGCTAAGGCGAACTCAGTTAATTCAAAGCTTTTCAGTCCATCTGACATCCAGTCGATCATGAAAAAGGCTATCGTGGAAAGATTAAAACTAAAATATAAAACAGACTGGTTTGAGGAGAGCGGCAGTTCCTATCCCATCAGAGTTACCATTATGAAGGATGAGGTAACCGTTAGTATGGATACCTCAGGTGAATCCCTTCATAAAAGGGGCTACCGTAAGCTGACCAGTAAGGCCCCTATTACTGAGACCCTGGCGGCTGCAATGATTATGTTGACCCCATGGAACAAGGACAGAATTCTTGTGGATCCCTTCTGTGGCAGCGGTACAATACCAATCGAAGCAGCTATGCTTGGTGCGGGAATTGCACCGGGAAGTAATCGAAGCTTCCTGGCAGAGACTTGGACCGAGCTTATTCCGGGGAATACTTGGGCAATGGCAAGGGAAGAGGCAAAAGCTCAGGTTCGTACTGATATCACGATGAATATCCAGGGATATGACCTTGACGGAGAAATTATTAAGGCAGCCAGACAGAATGCAAGATGGGCAGGAGTGGATCATCTGATCCATTTCCAGCAGAAACCTGTAAAAGAATTAAGCAGCAGTAAGAAATATGGGTTTATCATTACTAATCCTCCCTATGGAGAAAGACTGGAGGATCAGAAGGTTCTTCCGGAGCTATATAAGGAGATCGGAAGGGCATTCGAGGGACTGGATTCCTGGTCGTATTATATCATATCCTCTTATGAAGATGCCCAGAAGTATATTGGAAGAAAAGCAGATAAGAACAGGAAGATCTATAACGGTATGATAAAGACATATTACTATCAGTATTTAGGACCGAAGCCCCCTAAGCAACAACAGAACTAAAAATAAGGTGATGGAAATGTCAGACCCCTTGCGGAGGATCACGATATACCATCACCTTTTATTATATGCTTTTGGAGATCCATTGGCTGATATCAGAGTATACTTCATCATTATTCAGCTCGTTCAATAATTCATGACGGCAGTCCGGATAGAGCTTCGAGCTTATGTTAGTAAAACCGGACTTCTTATATATGGCCAGAAGCTTCTTGATTTCCCTGCCATAGCCGCCTACCGGATCCTTCTCTCCGCTGATTACATAGATGGGAAGCTCTTTTTTTGTCTGTCTGAGCAGACTTTTCTTCGTAGCTCCGCTGATCAGCTTCAAAAGGTCATGATAAAAGGAGGCAGTACAGGTGAAACCGCAATATGGGTCATGAATATAAGCTCCGACCACGGTATGGCTCCTGGATAACCAATCAAAGGCGGTACGGTCAGAGAGCTTCGTAAATCGCTTGCTTCCGAACATAAGATTATTCATATAGGGAGAAATATGCTTCGGCCCCTTAAATCGCTGTATAACAGAGGAAGCCATAAGGCCTGCATGGTTTAAAAGCTTTGGAGTATAGGCTGTTCCCATCAGGATAACTCCATTATATTTATCATAGGTCTGAATGATATTTCTTGCGATAAAGGAGCCCATGCTATGGCCGAGGAGAAAGAATTTACCGCATCGATTATTCTGATCTATATAATCACTGATATGAATGGCATCATCTATGACCAACTGGTAACCTTTGCTTGGTGCGAAGAAACCCAGTTCGCTTAATTTTTTATCCGTACCATGACCGCGATGATCATACAGATATACATCAAAGCCTTGTTCAACCAGGTATTGTGCAAACACATGATAACGTTTCTGATGTTCAGCCATGCCATGTAAGATCAGGATACTTGCCTTAGGTGATTTCTGGCCAAAAAAATGTGTAAGTTTAGTAATATAACCGTCTTTTTGCTTGATTGATATGTAATTGATATCACTCATAAACCCTTTTTCTCCTTTTTCTACAGGGCGGCTACGAAACATACAAGTTACTATCTTATTATATAGATTTTTTTGGAAGATTGCAAGAATGAAGAGAAGAGATTAACTACATAATTCCCTAAAATTATCCCCTTGGCTACAAATAGATATTGTGAATAAATAGATATTATTATATAATCTTTACTATATTATACTTTTATGCTGAATTATACTGAACTATTTGCTCGGAAACAGGGGGATACTGTATGGATAAAATGCTGCTTAAGAGAACGGCTGTCCAGAGTGTTGCATTAATGATCGCAGTTATAACCATATCATATGCTTTGAAGCAGTACAGCCATACCATAATCTCAGCCACTGATATTAAAAGTGCGGAAGCGGCATCACTTATTCCAGAGGAGGAAAACATTACTCCTACGGCTGATGATATCCCGGATAGAGCTTCCGAGGAAGCCGGACAGCAAAACGGAGCCGATGCAGTGAAAGAGTCCTCCGGCTTACCGGGAATGCTGAAGGATGTTGATACTGACATCGTGAAACAGTTGGGAGACAAGTATCTGGTCATAAGAAAGCCGTCGGTAGCAGGCATTAAGATGGACCTGCAGGATATTTATATTACGAAAAGTATCAATCTTATTTTCAGCAGCACAGATGCGTTCCAAATGAATTCAGATAATATCGGTAGGGTAAATGGGAAGAATGTATACATCGGAAATCCCTCCTATTCAGAGACAAATGTGCTGGTAACTGATCCGGAAGATGGTACGACCACTACGGTTGTAACCAAAGATTATGGACAGGATACCGTCCACGGAATATCATTTACAAATCCTGAGCTTTCTAAAAACATAATAGAGCTTACATTAGAGCTGGATACTGTTTATGTACATAGTATCAAGGAGGATGAGACATATTATTATATCAGTCTTAAAAAACCCTCTGAAGTATATGACAGAGTTCTGGTGCTTGACGCGGGGCACGGAGGGAAGGATGCCGGTGCCTTAAGCAAGGATGAGTCGGTCTATGAGAAAAATGTCAATCTCGGGATCCTGCTGGAAGTGAAGAAACTGCTCGATAAAGAGAATATTAAAGTATACTATACAAGACTTGGTGACGATAAGGTATTTTTACGTCCCAGAGTTGAATTGGCAAATGCGGTTGACTGTGATTATTTTATCAGCATTCACAGCAATGCCAGCGGATCAACCAAACCGAGCGGAACCGAGATTTTCTATTATGCTACGGAATTCAAGCAGGTGAGTTCGAAAGCACTTGCAACCATATTCAGTGAAGAGATAGAGAAGACAACCACCCTGACAAACAGAGGGCTGGTGTCCTTAAAGAAGGATGATGTCTATATTCTTAATCATTCCAATGTACCGGCAATATTGATTGAATCAGGATATATGACGAACCTGAATGATTTGAACTATTTGAAAGAGAAGGAAAACCAGGAGGCAATCGCAAAGGGGATATATAACGGTATTCTCAGGGCATACGAAGAGCTTCCGGTGAAGGATAAGTAGGAGACAGAATGAAGAGAATTATCTTTGCTACAGCAAATGAAGGTAAAATGGATGAAATCAGAGCAATTCTCAGTGACCTGAATGTGGAACTGCTCTCACTGAAGGATGCGGGATTAGATCCTGATATTGAAGAGAATGGCAGTACCTTTGAAGAGAACGCAATCATTAAAGCTAGAATCGTGTCGGAATTAACAGGAGAGATGGTGTTAGCGGATGATTCCGGAATAGAGGTGGACTATTTAAATAAAGCACCCGGTGTATATTCAGCAAGGTTTTTGGGAGAAACTACTCCATATTCGGTTAAGAACCAGTATATCATTGATCAGCTGAAAGGGGTGGAGGGAGATTTAAGAAGTGCAAGATTCGTCTGCGTGATCGCATGTGCCTTCCCTAACGGTGAAACAATAACCCGGAGAGGCACCATTGAAGGCCTGATTGCACATGAGATCTGCGGAGCCCATGGATTCGGATATGACCCGATCTTCTATGTACCGGAATACAAATGTACTACGGCGGAAATGCTTCCGGAGCAAAAAAATGAAATCAGCCACAGGGGAAAAGCATTAAGTGCCATGAAAGAAGTAATTCTTAAACATATTTGATAATCGGGAGACGGAAATGAAGGTTCTGATCGTAAGTGACACCCATGGAAGAGAACAACAGTTATTTAATACATTGCAGCGCGTTAGTCCGATTGATCTGTTAATCCATCTTGGGGACTATGAGGGTGGGGAGGATTATATCAGGGAGATTGCTCCATGTCCGACCGAAATGATATCCGGTAACAATGACTTCTTCAATGGCCTGCCAAAGGAAAAAATGATTCTCCTTGGAAAATATTATATCATGCTGACCCATGGCCACCGATACGGAGTGAATTCAGGAACCTATACGGTGAAGGAAGCAGCGAGAAGAAATCAGGCTGACATCGTTATGTTTGGACATACCCATGTTCCCATGATTGACTTAAGCGATAGTGTGTGGGCAATTAATCCGGGCAGCCTGGCGCTACCCAGGCAGCACGGCAGAATTCCCACCTTCATCATCATGGAGATAGATCCGAAGGGGGAGGCTCATTTTACCCTGAATTATTATAAGGAATAAGAGTTTGAGAATCTCGCGAAACCCTTATTTTTCTTATGTTTATGGTATTTCTGGAAATACAAAAAAGATATGAAAAAGATGTTGACAATACCGGTTTGCTATTATATAATAAATCTTGCGTCACGGCTGGAACGAGCGAAAAGCCTTGAAAATGCACAAGTTGTCGGGGTGTGGCTCAGCTTGGCTAGAGTGCTTGATTTGGGATCAAGAGGTCGCAGGTTC
>JAEZJW010000009.1 GCA_023415595.1 Bacillota bacterium | reverse complement strand
TCTATACCTTTATGATTATTCATTTCTTATTTTACATAATCTGTACAGTGATTACAATAGGCAATTCAGAGAATTGGCAACTTTTTTCTATACGTTATTTCCACTTAAATATGATAATCCCAGCCATTACAAAGACTAATCCAATCAGCTTCCGAAGCTCAAAGGGAACCCTATCGGAACCGCATAATCCGCACAGCTCAAACAGATATGCAACGATCAGCTGGGAGGTAATAATGAACATGTTCGCTCTTGCCGGTCCAAGGGTATCCACACTTTTAATTACGGTATAGGTAATCATCGCTCCCAGGACACCACCGAGGAGCATATACTTATTATCGATCTTGAACAGGGAAGCAATGCTCCCCTGCCTCCCTGTGATAAACCAGGCCCCAAGACAGAAAATCAATGCCGTGAACTGGACGAAGCTCGCACAGACCCAGATACCGGTCTGCTTTGTAACTCCTGTATTAAATACCCCTTGTGTTCTCATCAGAGCGCCGGAAAGAATTGCAATTAAGATTCCCCACATTGAAATCAAGCCTTTCTGAATAGGTTGGTTTCATTGTCTGCAGACAAGAAACAGGAAGGATAGCTTCCTGCTATTCTTCCTGTTTTAACATCCCCATAATGCTAAAAACTATACAATTCCTTTGGAATTATTTTTCCAGCTTTCCTAATACCTCATCCAGTATTCGGGTCATTTCATCGATATGCTTTTCTTCTATGATGAGTGGCGGAACAAAACGGATGATATTATTTCCTGCTGCAATCAGGATCAAACCGGCATCCATCGCCTTTTTAATAATATCCTTTACCGGAATATTGAATTCCAAGCCCTGCATCAGCCCGATGCCTCTATGCTCCTTGATAAAGGAATATTTCTCAGACAGCTTATGAAGCTCCTTCGTCAGATAGGTTGCGGTTTTATTCACCTTGGCTAAGAGCTCCTGCTCTTCAAACAGATCAAATACCTTGCTGACTGCTGCGGTTACAAAAGGATTCCCGCCGTAGGTAGTACCATGGTCACCGGGTTCAAAGGCGTTCGCCACCCTCTCCGTCGCCGCAAAGGCTCCCACCGGGACACCACAGCCAAGTGCCTTCGCACAGGTAATGATATCCGGTTTCACATTGTATTTCTGATATGCGAACATCATTCCGGTCCTGCCCATGCCGCACTGGATCTCATCCAGAATCAGCAGGATATCCTTCTCATCGCAAAGCTTACGTATTCCTTCGATAAATTCCGGCTTGGCGGGATAGATGCCACCTTCTCCCTGGATGGGTTCCAGAATTATCGCACTGGTATTCTCATTGACCAAAGCCTTCACGCTGTCAAGATCGTTGAACTCAGCGAAGACCACCCCTCCGATCAGGGGTTCAAAGGCTTCCCTGTACTTCTTGGTTCCGGTTACGCTTAAGGCCCCCATGCTCCTGCCATGGAAGGAATGACCCATGGAGATAATCTGGCTTCCGGCTGCACCATGCTTCATAAAGTAATATTTCCTGGCAAGCTTAATGGCACCCTCGATTGCTTCCGTTCCGCTGCTCGTGAAGAATACCCGGTCCATTCCGGAGGCTTTGATCAGTTTATCAGCAGCCTCTATGGCCGGAACACTGTAATAGTAGTTGGAGGTATGCAAAAGCTTATCAATCTGCAACTTTAACGCAGCATTAAATTCCTGATTCCCATAGCCCAGTGCAAATACCGCAATTCCTGCAGCAAAGTCAAGATACTTTTTGCCGTCCGTATCATATAAATAAACGCCTTCTCCCTTATCCAGAACAATCTGGAAACGGTTATAGGTATGCATCAGCAGCTCTTCTGCTTTCTCGATGTATTGTTTCATTTCCATAGCTTCCCCTCCCGCATCCTGCTGAATAATTTGCCTGCAGGATATTGATTAGACTACCGTTTCATTCTCGAAGATTTTCTCTTTATGGATGATAGCAGTTCCGATACCACGGTTCGTAAAGAACTCCAGCAACAGGCAATGTTCCATTCTTCCATCCAGGATATGTACTCTGGATACTCCATTCCTGACTGCATCCACACAATTCTTCAGTTTCGGGAGCATACCACCACCGATAAAGCCGCTGTCCAAAAGCTCATCCGCTTTCTCCAGGGTCAGTACGGAAATCAGGGTACTCTTATCCTTCGGATCCTTGTATACTCCTTCGATATCAGTGAGGAAGGCCAGCTTCTCGGCTCCGATGGCTGTAGCAACGGCACAGGCTGCATCATCCGCATTGATATTATAATTCTGGAAGTTATCATCCAGGCCGATCGGAGCGATGACCGGTACGAAATCATTATCAATCAGGGTATTGATCAGTTCTACGTTCACTTCTTTGATATTACCGACCAGACCGATGTCCTGCCCGTTCACCAGCTTCTTCTCCACCTTCAGGGTGGCACCATCCTTACCGCTGATGCCTACTGCTTTCACTCCAAGCTTCTCCAGCATCTGGACCAGATTCTTATTTACCTTTCCGAGGACCATTTCCGCTACTTCCATCGTTTGTTCGTCCGTAACTCTAAGACCCTCCACGAAGGTGGAATCATGACCAAGCAGGCTGAGCCATTTCGTAATTTCCTTACCGCCTCCATGTACAATGATTGGTTTCATGCCAACCAGCTTTAAGAGAGCGACATCCTTGATTACGTTCGTCTGCAGATTCTCGTTCGTCATGGCACTTCCGCCGTATTTGACGACTACCTTCTTATTGTTGAATTTCTGTATATAGGGAAGGGCTTCGATCAGGGTCTGAGCCTTCAATAAAATCTGTTCCATATGTTCCATTGTGAGGTTCCTTTCTGTGGCTATAATATTGGCGAAGGTCCAGGTTATGATGGGGTTCCGGGGGTGCCGGCCGGGGAGTTTGTCAGGTAATCTCGCCAAGCACTGCTATCCGGAAACGGGACAAGTATCGATATCTGCGGGCCGGCTCCAATCGCCTTCCATGGCGATGGAGCCTAAATCCGCCCTCCATGGCGGATTTTCCCTCACTGTTTATATTTGTTTCCGGTAAGGATTGCTAGGCTTCGCTTAATGCAAACTTCCCCGACCGGCACTCCCCGTAACCCCCTGTAAGCTGTCTCCTATGAATCATAACCATTGTCTCTATTATTTGGTTCTGCTTCTTTCTTATCACTCTTACTATTTAATCTTTTACTAGTTATTATCTCATAAATTATTACACATCTTTATCTCACATCTTTATCTTTTATCTCTAGTTCTTATCTGCTTATTCTTTTATTGTTTACATTATGATTTCTTTTTCACTAACCGCAACATGGCAACTCATGTATTATGGAACTGACCTTATTTCGGTTATTCATTTAGTTCATTTCTTTCGTTTATTTATTTGTACATTCTTGTTGTTTAATTCGTTTTTTATGACCGGTAATCTGCATTGATCTTGACGTAATCATAGGAGAAGTCGCAGCCCCAGGCGGTGGCGGAGGCATTCCCCATCTTTACATCGGCGATTGCCTTCTCTTCCTTCGCGGATAGAATTTTGGTGGCGGTTTCTTCGGAATAGTTGGTTGCCATTCCGTTCTCGACAAGCTTCAGTTTTCCGTCAACGCTTTCAATGTAGAGATCTACTGTTTCCGGATCAAAGGTTACACCGGAGTAGCCCATCGCACACAGGATGCGTCCCCAGTTGGCATCGTTACCAAACACAGCGGTTTTTACGAGGTTGGAGGTAATAATGGATTTGCTCAAGGTAACCGCCTCTTCCTTCGAGGCAGCTCCGGTTACCATAACCTCTAAGAGCTTGGTAGCTCCCTCACCATCTGCTGCCATCATCTTCGCGAGCTTTGTGGTTACCGCATTCAATGCCTTACAAAAGTTATGATAATCTTCGTTCTTCTCTGTAACTTCGGTATTCCCAGCCAAACCGTTTGCCAACAATAATAAAGAATCATTCGTTGAGGTGTCACGGTCCACAGAAATCATGTTAAAGGTATTCTGAACATCCTCAGATAGTGCTGCCTGAAGCAGCTCCTTGCTGATGGCCAGATCCGTTGTGACAACCCCCAACAGAGTAGCCATATTCGGATGGATCATACCGGATCCCTTCGCCATTCCACCGATCTTAACCTCTTTATCACCTACCATAAAGCTGACCGCACATTCCTTGGAATATGTATCTGTAGTCATAATGGATTCTGCTGCCAGGCTTCCTGCCTCAAGGGTATCGGACAGTTCACCGGCAATCAGCTTAATACCTTCTGTAATTACCTCAATCGGAAGCTGTTTCCCGATGACACCCGTAGAGGCGGTATATACTGCTTCTGTCGGTATATTCATTGCAGCGGCAACTCCCTGTGCCATGATTAGGTTGTTCTCATCACCCACCTTACCGGTACAGGCATTTGCCACGCCGCTGTTCAGGATTACGGCCTGCACATAATCACTTTCCTTCGTGACCTTCATATCCCATTTTACCGGGGCAGCTTTTACCACGTTGGTTGTGAAGGTTCCTGCTCCCTTTGCCGGTACTGTAGAGTATACCAGCGCCAGGTCCTTCCTCTTCTTCTTTATTCCCGCGT
>JAEZJW010000172.1 GCA_023415595.1 Bacillota bacterium | reverse complement strand
TCAAGGATTCTCTCGGCGAGGTAATCAGTCTCGGAGATTACACCACTGCGCTGCTGGATCTGGAAACCGGAAGCTCTGATGCGGTTCTGATGGATTCCGTAATGGCTAATTATATGATCAATGATCTTGGCAAGGATTATGTTGTTCTGGATGACAGCCTAGTTGCAGAGGAATATGCAGTCGGTTTCCGTAAGGGAGATGAGGCGCTCAGCAAAGCAGTTGAGGATGCATTAAAGGATCTGAAGAAGGATGGAACTGTAGAGAAGATCTCAACCAAATGGTTCGGTTCCGATATCACAACAATCAAATAAGAGTTATAACGTATAAATAATAAAGAATAGTACGTTAATCAGCTCGGAGCCGCACAGCTCCGAGCTTTATTTTTGTATCCTGATCAGGCAAATTAGTGGGTTATAATATCCACTGCGGCTGCAATTCGTTCTTTATTTTTTGCTTTAAAAGAGTTATGATGAGACAGTATAAGAAGGACATCATCAGATCTAAAACAGTCAATATTAGAATGGAAAATCAGATAATGATGCAGGAGGCAAAATACATGAATCGTGATCAGCTGAAATATTTAAAACCGGTAATACAGAAGGAGTTGGAGGCAGGAGCAATCGTCGGTGCAGCCATCAGGGTCATCCATGAGAACGAAACCGTATATGAAGAGAGACTGGGTTATGCGGACAGGGAGAAGGGATTACCCATGGCTGAGGATACCATTTATCGCTTGTTCTCTATGACAAAGCCGGTTACGGCTGCTGCAGTCATGATTTTATTTGAACGGGGACTGCTTCAGCTGTTGGCTCCGGTATCGGATTACTTAGAAGGCTTCCGGAACCAGAAGGTATGGACGGAGCAGGGGTTGGTTGATACGGTCAGAGATGTAACGATACAGGATTTGCTGAATATGACCTCCGGGGTGGCTTATCCTGATGATACCTTTGAGTCCGGCAGGCTGATGGGAAAGCTGTATGACGAAATGGACCAGGAAGCGAAGAACGGAAAACCGGTATCCACGATTGAATTCTGTAATCGGGTCGGTAAAGTTCCTTTGGAATTCCAACCCGGTGAGAGATGGCGGTATGGTGCTTCCGCAGATATTCTTGGAGCAGTCATTGAGGTGGTATCCGGTAAGAAGCTGGGTGAATTCCTGAGAGAGGAAATATTTGAACCGCTGGGCATGAAGGACACAGCCTTCTATGTACCGGAGGAGAAGCTGAATCGTTTCGCAGCCAACTACCAATATAATAATGCTTCCGGTATGCTGGAGGTCTTCAAGGACAGCTTCCTATGCATTGAGGATCGCACTGTTTCACCGGCCTTCGAATCGGGAGGAGCAGGATTATTCTCCACAGTGGAGGATTATTCCAGATTCGCATTGATGCTGGCGAACGGGGGAACCTATCGCGGGACCCGGATACTTGGGGCTAAGACCGTGGAATACATGTCCACCCCCCAGCTGACAAAGGAACAGGCAGTCACCTATAACTGGGACACACAGTACGGCTACAGCTATGGTAATCTAATGAGAAGCCTGATAGATCCGATCAAGGGTGTTACGAACGGAACAGTTGGAGAGTATGGCTGGGATGGCTGGACCGGGAATTATTTCTTCATCGACCCGAAGGAGAAGCTGGTCGTGCTCTACATGATCCAGAAGTGTGCGGGAGGTAATCCTGTTCTGATCCGTAAGCTCCGTCAGATCATCTATAGCTCGCTTTATATTAGGTGACAGGGGTGACAAGGGTACGGGATGTCGTCACACTAATTCGTGACGACATCCCTGTCCCCCCTGTGACACTTGCTTTTATAATGTAGCTTAAGATCTGAATTACATTGAATAACTATAATAAATCTTTACGCATAATCAGATCGGTCTGTTCCTCTTCACCCATATAAAAAGAGTGCTTTCCAATCTCATAAAATCCATTCTTCGTATAGAATAAAATAGCCTTATCGTTCTTTTCCCAGACACCAAGCCAAAGGTAGATCTTTTTCCGCTCTTTTGCAAGGTCGATTGCTTTACTCATTAGGACGTTGCCCAATCCCTTTCCCTGAAATTCTTTTGCTACATATATTCTCTCAATCTCAATTGACTGCGGGTCATTGAGATCAGTTTGTGCCTTGTATTCATTCAGCTTAAGATAACCTGATAACTCCTCCTTATAATAAAGAAAATAGAAACTGGAATTATGATCTGATAATTCAGCACGCAGTTTACTCATGTCATAGGCTTCCTCAAGATAAGCCTTCAGATTGGCTGGTGTATTCATAGATCCGAAGGTATCGCTATAGGTCTTGCAAGATAGTTTATGGAGTGTAACTAGGTCCTCCACTCCGCATTCTCTGAAAATTAATTTCATTATTTACACCTCTTTGTAGAATTTCATGTTTAGTAATCTTGCTTTATATATGCGTAAGTATAAACAGAATAGCCCTTCCGCAGGATTTGGCTTATTATATCCTATCTTATGAATAATGTCTATTTAAACAATTATAGACAACTGACAACCTGGTAATGCTCCTCGAGTTTACTTTAAACCAATTAAGAAATGACGGACATCAGCTTCATTGCCGAATGTTTGGGTGCACTTCAGACCGGAATTCATTAATATTTTCTTACAATTACATAAGCTTGTTCCGTGATATTGAATTGATTCCCTCAATATGGTAATATTCGTATCAGATAGAAGCTGTGGAAGGCATTGCATGGAATAAAGCTGAGTTGAAGGAACCATTCGGCTACAACAGTATTGGAGATTAACTATGAAATGTGAGAAATGTGGATTTCAATCCGAGCCCGGGATAAAATACTGCCCGAATTGCGGCAGCCGTGTCACGTCAGGAACAGAAGAAAACAGGATCTTTCATATAGAGGATGATCCGGGTTTTGCTAGCAGAGATTCTGAATATATCAGGCCGACGGTTCGGTCTGCTGATGCAGCGAAGGGCATAGTGAGCAGGAGAGGACCGGAACATAGGGAGGGAATCCGACTGGAAAATGGGAAGGAAAACGGGGAGGGAGACGTACGAAAGTATTCTTACTCGGAGGAAGAAGAGAAGCCCTCAATTAAGAAACAGCAGACAAAGCCCGTCAGGGCGTTCTTAAAGCCGAAGCTGCTTCTCGGTTTGGCTGTATTAGTAACAGCCGGCATTCTTGCCTACACTTTCTTTCTGAAGGATAAACCGACCTCTGTTTTCTATGAGCTGTCCAGCCAAGCGATACAGGTTTACTCCACAGGGAATAAAACCCTGATCCTAAACCGTAAAGGGGATACCATCCATACCTTCGATCAATCCGCCTTCTCACAATATAGCCGGGATAAATCCGCCGCAGTGATATATTTTATGAAACCGAATGAGAGTGGCAATTTTGAACAGTACTATGTCAATGACGAGGATAGTATGAAGCTTTCTATTAATAACAGTGTATTTGATATGTCGGCAGACGGCAGATATCTTTTTTATTCCAAGAAAATGCTGTATGGCGAATATGGGATGTACCGGTATGACAGGAAGACAAAGAAGGAAGTTCTGCTATTACAAGTAGAGGATCAGCAAATCGGACTGATAAAGGTTTCTCCCGACGGAAAGACCCTGACCTATACTTTAATACCTGAGAATTACGGAACGGGTGATAACAGAGAAATTGAAACCTTCCTTATGAAGGACGGTGAGGATCCTGAATCCCTGGGGGATGATCTGGTCGTAATGGCAGTCTCAAATAATGCAGAGTATCTTTATTACTATAATTATGATTTAGAGAATAATGTAATTAATTCCCTGCATGCAAGAAGGAATGGGAAGGATACCAAGTTACTAGAGACTCTTAATATGAATTTTATGTGGATGAATCAGGATTATTCTGAAATGCTCTATTCCGATGGGAGAGATACCTATCTTTATGACGGTAGTGATGAGATTCATACGGTCACGAGAACAGCAGCTACGGAGATTATCCTGCCCTATCAGTATCAGGCCTATAATCATTATGATAGAATGATTATGACCCATAGCTACAAATCCTTTCAGAATAAGCTGATCCGCTGCAGCGATGGTACCGTCCGAAGGATCAATCAAAAGGATGAAGCAGAGATGATATGCCGGGTGGATCCGGAGTGCCAGATAGCACTATCCTCCGATGGAAACAGCCTGTTATACACTACCTCGGAGGGGAGCATTAAGAAGGTGAGTGATATTTCAGGCAAATGCCGGGAAACCGATCTTGTCAATCAGATGAACAGCTTCATTGCCACCGCTGACCTTTCTCAGGTCTATTATTTGATCGGGGAAGAGCTATTCTATAAGGAAGGTGATAAGGAAGCATTAAAGATAGCCGGGGGAGTCTATGCATTGATGAGCAATGGGGATTATTCCGGTGCCTTCTTCCAGACAGATATCCCGGGAGAAAGCGGTGTTCTGAACTACAGCTGTAAAGGAAGTGAGCCTGAGTATTTATTTGAAGAGGCATATGCAGCGGACCTCACCCGTCTGGATTATGGTTGTGCAGTGAGACTGACAGTATTCGGCGGTTATGAATACTATTACAATTCCGAGGGCAGCAATATGATGCGGATCGAGGACGAAATCAGGTAAAATACCATTTGAATTAAGAACCCTGTTATGGTAATATGGTAAAGTGTTAACAGAGTAACAAAAAATTCTGTTTTTTGACAGAACAGAGTATAGTATAACAGATAATTAATCTGAATGATGATATTTTACCGGAGGTACCGAGATGATACCCTATGATTACCTGATACCGGAGATGCTTAAGGCTACCCTGTGGGTAGTACGGATCTTCTTTCTGACCATACTGTTCTCCATCCCGTTGGGCTTTTTGGTTGCATTGGCAAGGCGAAGCAGGATACGGCTGATCAGCATTCCTACCCGGATCTATCAACTGATCTTTCGTGGCACACCGCTGATGTTGCAGCTGATTTTCTTCATGTATGGCCCCTATTTTATCTTCGGGTCCTCCTTCAGCCGTCCGACTGCCTGTATCTTAGCCTTTACCGTGAATTATGCAGCATATTTCGGTGAGATCTTCCGTGGCGGAATCGCAGCCATTCCGAAGGGTCAGTATGAAGCGGCGAAGGTACTGGGCTATACGAAGTTCCAGACCTTTATGAGAATCGTTCTTCCACAGGTTGTAAGGCATGTGATTCCTGCGACCGGGAATGAGCTTATGACACTGGTCAAGGATACTTCCCTGGCACAGGTCATCGGAATAGAGGAACTGTTTAAGGTGGCTTCCAGAACGGGCTCCACCTATGCGTCCACTCTGCCAATCATCATTGCAGGTGCCTTCTACCTGATTATGAATACGTTGGTAGAGATCTCCTTTAAGCTCATTGAAAAGAAAATGAATTATTACAATTAGAAAGAATTCCAGAGATACTGGAATTCTTGGGATGAATCGCTGCAAAGCGGCGAATGGAAAGTTGGTTTGGGAGGAATAGCATGCTGTTAATCGCTGATAAGATAAGAAAACAGTTCGATGGGGTAGAGGTGCTGAAGGATATCTCCGTGGAGGTAAGGGAAGGGGAGGTTGTTGCCATCATCGGCCCTTCCGGCTCCGGTAAATCCACGCTGCTGCGCTGTCTGACACAGCTTGAGAGAGTGGATGGCGGCAGGATAGAGGTATGTGGCCAGTGTATGGTGGAAACGGTAGGAGAAAAAGCAGTCTATGCGGACACTAAGATCCTCCATGATATTATTCTGAAGGTAGGACTGGTATTTCAGAACTTTAATCTGTTTCCCCATTACACCGTGATGAAGAATATTATAGATGCGCAGGTTAAGGTACTCGGTCTTGGCAGAGAGCAGGCGGAACAGAAAGCAGCAGAACTGCTGGAGAAGATGAATCTGGCGGAACGGGGTGGAGCATATCCGTTCGAGCTGTCCGGCGGACAGCAGCAGAGAGTTGCCATCGCCAGAGCCTTGGCGATGAACCCGAAGATTCTGTTCTTTGATGAACCCACCTCGGCCCTGGATCCGGAGCTGACCGGAGAGATCCTGAAGGTAATCCGTGAGCTAGCGAAGGAGAGGATGACAATGGTAATTGTAACCCATGAGATGGCATTTGCCAGGGATGTGGCAGACCGGGTCATCTTCATGGATAACGGTGTCATCGTTGAACAGGGAACACCGGAGGAGGTATTCGGTAATTCCGTGAACCAGAGGACAAAGGATTTCCTGCAGAGATTTAACCAGGGGTAGCGAAGAATATCACCTCAACAAGGAATAGATTATTTCAGCCCACAATCTGATAGATTGCGGGCTGTTTTTTAAATTGTCTCAAGCGTAAAGTAGAAGCCGATTCCCCGGTCTGTGTTATAAACTCCAAAGGTACTCCCATGACCCTCCAGAATAGACTTTGTAATCGCAAGTCCTAAGCCGGTGCCTTCCGTATCCCTGTTGTGGGAGCAGTCCGCTTTATAAAACCGTTCCCATAATTTAGTTAGTATTTCTTCACTGAAAATAGGACATTCATTTTCGATACTGACCTTCAGGGTTTCGGTTGACGTTTCCCCCAGGATTGTAATCACAGACCCAGGGTCACAGTATTTTACCGCATTGGATAGCAGGTTATCCAGTACGCGGCCGATCTTCTCCTCATCGAACAGGCAGGTCCCAAAGCTCCCAGTGACTTGAAAGGCTGCCTCTTTCGCCCAAGCTTTTTCAGCATAGTGGGATACCTTTTTATTCAGTAACTGATCAAAGGAAACATTCTGTTTGTGATAAGTAACTGCTCCGGCATCAAACCTGGATATTTCAAGCATCTCCAGAATTAAACAATCCATACGGTCTATTTCTTCCAGGATTACTTGCATATAGTGATCCTTTTTTTCTCTTTTGATCCCGTCTCTCAGACCTTCCGAATAGCTCTTGATAATTCCCAGAGGAGTTTTCAGCTCATGGGATACATTTGCTACAAATTCCTTTCTGGTCTTTTCCTGGCGCAATTCATTTTCATAATCCTCTTTCAGCTGATCGTTGGCACTGCTTAGCTCATCCAGGGCATTTTTTAGATTGGAGGATAGGGTATTAAGACTGGAGGACAGGGCTCCCAGCTCGTCCTTCCTGTTTATTTCTGATACAATACCCAGCTCCATCTTAGCCATCCGATTGGCTGTTTGAGTCAGTTTAACAATCGGCTTCGCTATGATTTTGGAATAGACATAAGCCATGAGGACGGAGAGAAGAATGGCCGCTCCAATTAAATAGGGAAAAAATCGCGATAATAACTCGATTACCTCATCGACGGTCTGAAGGGAAGCATTCACATCCACAAATATGTCTTCCCCGTTATCCAGGGTACTCTGCTTGGTAAAATGGATTTCTCTGAAATTGGTGTTACGGATGTTACTGATGGTATAGAATACTCCGTCCCTGTTTCCCGTCTGAAAATAGCCGTTTAAAACAGCAGGATATGCCTTCCGTTTCGGATAAAAAACGATGTTCCCGTTTATTCTGGCTGTGGTTCCTGATTCCAATTCGGAATAACTGATGATAGGAGGTTTCATACCCGGCAGAAAGGACTTTCCGGCATAGGGCCTAAAGGGTAACCTGCTGTTACGGATATAGTCATACAGCGAGGGCTGCCTAACCAGAGAAACCTGCTTTTTTGGGCTGTTCAGTATCAGGTAATCCGGGTAGCTTATGAATTCTCCCCTCATTGCTTTCACGACAGCCACTGCATTTTCTTTGTCGGAGCCGATGCTTAAGGTAACATCGTATTTATTCATAAAATCGGAGACCTCGGAATAAAGCTGCTCCTCGGGCCATTGGTTCTTCTCAAAAGAGGCGGTAAATCCATTGATAGCATTTACCAGCTTATGGATCTTCGCAGGTTCATAGAAGTGGTCAAAATAAATATAGATGGATGCAAATATGAAAATCATTAAGATAAGGAAGGATCCGAAGGTAAGAATCAGCATTTTCATTGAAAGGGACTTTCTCATAGCTTCACCTCAAATTTATAACCGACTCCGATCACAGTATGGATATAACGGGAACAGCTTCCCAGCTTTTTTCTGAGAGTCTTGATATTCGTATCCACAACCCGTCCATCACCATAATAATCATAGCCCCAGATGGTATTGATCAGAATCTCACGCCGGAAGGCTCTTCCGGGGTTCTCGGCCAATAACAGGAGCAGTTCATATTCCTTGGCCGTTAACGGCAGCTCCATGCCGGAAAGGGTAACAGAATAAGCCTCCTTATTTATAGTAATTTCTCTGCGGCGAATAATCCCTTCCGGAATGTGCTCCATGGAGTTCCTCTTCAGCAGGGCTTTCATACCGGCAAGCAATACCTTGGGACTGAAGGGCTTCGTGATATATTCATCCGCCCCCAGCTCATATCCCAGAAGCTTATCGTCTTCCTCACTTCTTGCGCTTATGATGATGATCAGTACATTGGAGCGCTCCCTGATCCTCCTGCAGACGGACCAACCGTCAAGCCCGGGCAGCATCAGATCCAACAGGACCAGCTGTATATTCTCATGATCAAATAGGGCCAGAGCTTCGGCACCATCCCGTGCGGTCAGAACCTCATAACCGTCTGTTTCCAGATAATCAGTCAGAATTTCGATCATCTTCCTGTCATCCTCTACTACTAAGACCTTAAGACCCATTTCTCGCACTACCTTTCGTAACTTATATCTTATCTGTCGATAGAGCTCAGTTCTATCGCTTTCAACTACCCTTTCCCATCATAGCATGCTGATGTGTTGTTTGTGTGAAATGGTAAAATATTAAGTTTCACTCAAGTCACACATGTCTGTCACATTACGTTCACAGGGAAAATCTATTCTGAAAGGGAAGCATTACGATAAAAATTTCAGGAGGAATATGATGTGAGAGCATTCAAGCATGCAATCTTAAGTCTTATCCGGAAGCCAGCCAAGGCAGTGATGATATTTATAATCATCTCAGTCGTGTATGGGTTGGTATTCACCGGAATTATCATCCAGAACAGCGTCAAAACGTCAAAGGAATATGTCCGTAAGGAATTAGGTGCGGTAGTCTCCATGACAGTAAATGCAGTGAAGGTCATCAACCAGAAAATGACAGGTGATGATTTCAGAAGGTTAGAACTGCCTGTAGCACTGGCAAAACAAATAGCAGAGGATCCTCTGGTGAAGGAACTCTACCTGACCGAGACTGCAAACGCAGAGAATGACGAGCTGAAAAGTGCGATCGATATGGGGAATACCGAGGGAGGCGGTATGGTAGTAAGAGCCATCAGGAATGGTCAGGATGCCTCCGGCTTCACACTGGTTGGAAATAGCTCAGATACACCCTTGGAGTTTACTGACGGGACCTATACGATTACCCAAGGCAGACTCCGCACTTCGGAGGATGTCGGCAAGGATACAGTAGTCATATCGGAAGAGTTTGCAAGTATGAATAACCTTTCCGTTGGAAGCCTGTTTGATTTGGACTCTGGTACTGACGGGAAGAGCTATACTTTCGAGGTAATCGGAATATTCACAGGAGCGGAGGCCTTTCAGGTTGACCAGCTGTATACCTCACTGGACAGCGTATACAAGCTGGAAGGAATACAGGCAGGAGCCGAAACAGCCTCCGAGATCAGCTTCCAGCTATATGATCCGCTGGATGTGGATCAGTTTATCAGTCTGCATGAGAAACAGTTGCCCAATGAATATCTTACCCTGGACTCGAATAACAGCGAATATGAATCCCTGACCAGACCCCTGGATCTGATCAGTACGATTACCTCTATCCTGTTGGTAGTGGTATTTATCGCCGGTACGCTGATCATGCTGGCAATTATTACGATCTTCGTAAGGGATCGGAAGAATGAGATCGGACTGCTATTATCCAGCGGGGAAGGAAAAATAAAGATCATCTCACAATTTATCCTGGAAATCCTGATGGTTTCTATTCTGGCATTTGTCTTAGCGGCCGGGAGCAGCAAGTTCTCCTCCGGTTATGCAGCCGACTGGATCGTCAAAAATCAACTGGTGGAGGAAGAAAGCGGGAATGCACAGAACGCCTTTGCCATCGGCGGTAGAGGTATGTTGAGCAGACTGCCTTCAGATAACCAGATCCGGATCAGTGATGTTGCGGAGGAATTCAATGTGGAGATAGACGGCGGTGTAGTAATTAACCTGCTCCTGTTAAGTTTTGGTCTGGTCATACTGTCAGCCGGAGCTCCGCTTCTGATCATACTCGGTTATAAACCCAGAGAATCCCTTCAGGATTAGAAAGAGAGGCAGATATGTCGATTATTTTTGAATTAGAGCAATTATCCTACGGATATATTGATGGTGGTAAGAAGAGGATGATATTAAATGACCTTTCCTTCCAGTTTGAAAAAGGTAAATTCTATACAATTCTTGGCCCTTCTGGCTCCGGTAAAACGACACTCCTTGCCTTGGCCAGTGCCCTGGACGTTCCGGAAGGGGGCCGTGTCCTTTATGACGGAACGGATATCCGTAAAATTGGCTATACGAAATTCCGGCGAGAAAATATGGCAATCATATTCCAGAAATATAATCTGACCGATTATCTGAGTGGCCTGGAGAATGTGGAAGCTAACATGATGATAGTGAATAATAAAGCGATTTCGAATAAGAAGGAAATCGCGTATAAAATCCTGGAATCTGTTGGTATCGTACAATCTAAAGCAGACCGCAGGGTAACGAAGCTATCCGGCGGTGAGCAGCAAAGAGTGGCGATTGCCAGGGCACTTGCAAAGGATGTGGACCTGATCATGGGTGATGAACCGACCGGAGCGCTGGATACGGC
>JAEZJW010000140.1 GCA_023415595.1 Bacillota bacterium | reverse complement strand
GATTATGATGGCGCAATTGAGATGATTAAGGGATATCAGGGGAAGGAAGGCGGATATCAGGTATATCCGGTGCTTACGAAAGCGATTACCGATATCGAGGCAGAGAAGGCATCCTTAGTTCTGTACGGTGGGTCGTATGATTCGGTTACCCAGTTTAACCACATCTTCTTTCATTCCTTAGTTGCAGATAATTCTCTTGCGTTTGATGATGATTATACGAATGCCGGATATAACATGTATATGACTACTATATATGAATTTAAGCAAATGATGCAGGAAATGTATGAGGATGGATATATTCTGATCAGCATCCATGACATTGCCAAGGAGGTTACCAATGCAGACGGTACCAAAGAGTTTGAAGCACAGGAAATCTATCTGCCTCAGGGTAAGAAGCCCTTTGTTCTGTCCCAGGATGATGTCAACTATTATGATTATATGAAGGGTGACGGATTTGCTACCCGCCTGGTGATCGGTGAGGATGGTAATGTAACCTGTGAGATGACGCTTAAGGATGGTACAGTCTCCTATGGCGCCTATGACATGGTTCCGATCATCGATGAGTTTGTCAAAGAACACCCGGACTTCTCCTATCATGGGGCAAAGGGTATTATAGCAGAGACCGGTTATGAGGGTGCCTTGGGATACCGGACGAATGATCCGACCTCACCTACCTATGAGCAGGATAAGGTAACAGCGAAGGCTGTGGCAGATGCCATGAAGGCAAATGGTTGGGAATTCGCTTCCCATTCCTGGGGACATAAGAACATGCAGACCAGAACCTTTGAACAGGTTAAGATCGATGCTAAGCGCTGGAGGGATGAAGTGGAACCCATCGTTGGTCCCACGGATATTCTGATCTTCCCCTATGGTGTGGATATTGAGACAACCATGGGCCACTATAGCAGCGATAAGTTCGCTATGCTGAAGGAAATGGGCTTTAACTATTATTGTGGTGTAAATAAAGGCCCCTGGATGCATATTAAGAACGACTATGTAAGAATGACCAGAAGACCGCTGGATGGACAGGCAATGTTACAGTTCCCTGAAAGACTGACGGATTTATTCGATGATTTGAGTAAGATTATCGATCCGGAACGCCCGCCTATGAATTGGTAAACGATAAGGAATCTCTTCGATCTGATCGAGGAGATTCCTTTTTCTTATCATACATCCTAAAAGCTTCCTGTAAACAGCTGTTATTCCTGTGAGAAAGTTAGAGTAACTATAATGATAAAATCATTGCTTCACCGGTTTCGCAATGTTAAAATAGAATAAGCTAGAAAAATAGCGGAGGAGTCAGGAGGGAGGAAGGTTATGAACTTTACACATTTACATTTACATACAGAATATAGTCTTCTGGATGGCTCCGGTAAGATCAAGGAGCTTGTGCTCCGCGCCAAGGAGCTGGGCATGGACAGTCTGTCCATCACAGATCATGGAGTAATGTACGGAGTTATAGATTTCTATAAGAACTGTGTATCAGAGGGCATCAAGCCCATTATTGGCTGTGAGGTTTATGTGGCACCGAACTCCAGAATGGACCGGGAGGCAGGAGCCTCTGAGGAACGTTATCACCATCTGGTACTGTTGGCAGAGAATAATATCGGTTACCAAAATCTGATGAAGATCGTCTCCATCGGGTTCCTGGAGGGCTTTTATTATAAACCAAGAATAGATTATGAAATTTTAGAACAGTATCATGAGGGAATCATTGCATTAAGTGCCTGCCTGGGTGGTGAAGTTGCCAGTAATTTAAGAAGGGGCTTCTATGCGGAAGCGAAGGAGGCAGCACTGAAATATAGGAGGATCTTCGGGGAGAAGAATTTCTTCCTGGAGCTTCAGGACCATGGGATTCCGGAGCAGAAGACCGTTAACCAGGGATTAATTCGGATGTCCCAGGATACCGGAATTAAGCTCGTAGCTACGAACGATGTCCATTATACCTATGCGGAGGACGCTGATCCCCATGACATCCTGCTCTGTATCCAGACCCAGAAGAAGGTAAATGAGGAGAACCGGATGCGCTATGAGGGAGGTCAGTATTATCTGAAATCCCCCGAAGAGATGTATTCCGTCTTCCCCTATGCCAAAGAGGCACTGGAACAAACCTGTGAAATAGCGAAGCGATGTAATGTCACGATTGCCTTCGGTGAATACAAGCTCCCGGTTTATCCGGTACCGGCACCTTACAGTGCCTTCGAATACCTGACCCTGCTATGCAGGGAGGGCTTGAAGAACCGTTATCCCGAGGTGTCGAAGGACTTATGGGACAGACTGGATTATGAGCTGGAAACCATTAAGAACATGGGCTTCGTGGATTATTTCCTGATTACCTGGGACTTCATAAAGTATGCGAAGGACAATGGTATCATGGTTGGTCCTGGCAGAGGATCTGCTGCAGGCTCCATCGTATCCTATTCCCTGGAGATCACGGATATTGATCCGATCAGATATAACCTGCTGTTTGAGCGTTTCTTAAATCCCGAGCGTCTTACGATGCCCGATATCGATATCGACTTCTGCTACGAGCGCAGGCAGGAGGTCATCGATTATGTTACGAAGAAATACGGGAAGGATAAGGTCGTACAGATCGTAACCTTCGGAACGATGGCTGCACGGGCGGTGATCCGGGACGTGGGCCGTGCCCTGGATCTTCCCTATGCCCAGGTGGATACCGTAGCGAAGATGATACCGACCGAGATCGGTATTACGATAGAGAAAGCCCTAAAATCCAACCCGGATCTGAATAAGCTGTATGAGGGTGATCCTGATGTTAAATATCTGATCGATATGTCCAAGAGACTGGAGGGACTTCCAAGGCATACCTCGATGCATGCAGCCGGCGTCGTGATCGGTAAGGAAAGCATCATGGAATATGTCCCCTTATCCAGATCCTCCGACGATTCTGTTACAACACAGTTCCCGATGACAACTCTCGAGGAGCTCGGACTGCTTAAGATGGATTTCCTGGGTCTCAGGACGCTTACGGTGATTCAGAATGCGGTCGCTCTCGTCAATAAGAACAGGGATCCTGCGAATAAATTAGATATAAAACAGATAGATTATAATGATATAAAGGTATATGAATTAATTTCCTCCGCAAAGACAGAGGGCGTGTTCCAGTTAGAAAGCTCCGGTATGAAGAGTTTCATGAAGGAATTAAAGCCCCGGACCCTCGAGGATATCATTGCAGGGATTGCCCTCTATCGACCGGGTCCGATGGATTTCATCCCGAAATACGTAAAGGGAAAAAATGAATCCGGAAAGATATCCTATGAATGCCCGCAACTGGAGCCCATCCTGTCACCGACCTATGGCTGTATTGTATATCAGGAGCAGGTCATGCAGATCGTGCGGGATCTGGCCGGCTACAGCTATGGACGCAGTGATCTGGTGCGCAGAGCTATGTCCAAGAAGAAGGAATCCGTTATGATTAAGGAGCGGCAGACCTTCGTTCACGGCAATGCAGAGGAAGGGGTACCGGGCTGTGTGAAGAATGGCATCCCGGAGGTAGTGGCGAATCATATCTTTGATGAAATGATGGATTTTGCGAAATATGCTTTTAATAAATCCCACGCCGCAGCATATGCTGTGGTATCCTATGAGACAGCCTATCTCAAATGCTATTATCCGGTGGAGTTCATGGCGGCGCTGATGACCTCCGTGATTGATAATCCCGGCAAGGTTTCGGAATATATCTATACCTGCAGACAGATGGATATTCAGATTCTGCCTCCTGATATCAATGAGGGAGATGCAGTGTTCACGGTATCAAACGGTGCGATTCGGTATGCCCTGTCTGCAATCAAGGGTGTGGGAAGACCGGTCATCGAAGCCATCGTACAGGAGAGGGACGAGAACGGCCCTTATCTGAACCTGAAGGACTTCGCAGCACGCCTGTCGGGGAAGGAAGTCAATAAGAGAACAGTGGAGAGTTTCATTAAGGCCGGTGTCTTCAGTAATCTTCATCCGAACCGCAGACAGCTGATGATGAGCTATATTCAGATTTTGGACCAGCTGGCAGCGGATAAGAAGAAATCGCTCACAGGTCAGATGACCCTGTTTGATATTGCAGGAGAAGAGGAGCTTAAGGATTATGAAGTTTCCATGCCCGAAGTCAGCGAATATAGTAAGGATCAGCTGCTTGCCTTAGAGAAAGAGGTTCTCGGAATTTATGTGAGCGGGCATCCGTTGGAGGAATATGAGGAACGGATCCGTAAAAATGCAACAGCTTACTCCAATGACTTTCAGATCGATGAAGAGACCGGAAGACCGAAGGCAGAGGATGGGAATACGGAACTGATCGGTGGAATGATTACCGGCAAGACCGTCAAATCTACGAGAAATAACAGCATGATGGCCTTCCTGATGCTGGAGGACCTGTTTGGAACTGTGGAAATCATCCTGTTCCCGAAGGACTTTGAGAAGTATAAACAGCTTCTGGAGATGGATACGAAGATATTCGTCCGTGGTAAGGTGACCGTCGAGGAGGATAAGGCTGCGAAGCTGATCTGTCAGGAGATTATCCCCTTTGACAGTATCCAGAAAGAGGTCTGGATCAAATATCCCAGTGTCAGTGATTATCTTAAGGACGAGTCAGCTTTATTCTCCCTGTTAGGGGAATATGACGGAAATGATACGGTCACGATCTACTGCAGCGAAGAGAAGCAGATTAAAAAGCTGCCGAAAAGCAGGAGTACGAAAGCCGGGAAGGAACTGGTCGACAGACTGAAGACAATCTATCTGGAAGAAAATGTTCGAATTACGGAAAAGAGTATTGAAAATATGAGAAAAATGGTCTAGAATACTATAGACCTTAAGATGAAGCGGAGGAAAAATAATGGCTAGTAAAGTAAAAACCATTGGAGTATTAACAAGCGGCGGGGATGCGCCGGGTATGAATGCTGCCATCCGTGCAGTTGTCAGGACTGCATTGGCGGAAGGTGTCAAAGTAAAAGGAATCAGAAGAGGTTACATGGGGTTATTGGAAGAAGACATTATTGAGATGGATTCCAAGAGTGTTTCGGATATTATCCAACGCGGAGGAACCATACTTTATACAGCTCGTTGCCCGGAATTCATTAAACCGGAGGGACAGGATAAGGGTGCTGAGATCTGCAAGAAGCATGGGATTGACGGACTCGTGGTCATCGGTGGTGACGGCTCCTTTAAGGGTGCCCAGGCGCTGGCCAAGCGTGGCGTGAATGCTGTAGGAATACCCGGCACGATTGACCTGGATATTTCCTGCACGGATTATACCATCGGTTTTGATACCGCTGTCAATACTGCGATGCAGACGGTAGATAAGGTTCGGGATACTTCCACCTCCCATGAACGCTGCAGCATCATTGAGGTTATGGGCAGAAACGCCGGATATATCGCATTATGGTGCGGTATCTCAAACGGTGCCGAGGAAATCCTGATCACAGAGCGTTATGATTATGATGAGCAGAGAATCATCAATAAGATCAAAAACAGACGTGAATCCGGCAAGAAGCACTATATTATCATCAATGCGGAAGGCATCGGTGATTCCTACGGAATGGCGAAGAGAATTGAAGCTGCTACCGGAATGGAGACCAGAGCTACGATCATCGGCCATGCTCAGAGAGGCGGAAGCCCGACAGCCAGAGACCGTTATTATGCATCGGCAATGGGTGCAAAGGCTGTGGATATCCTATGTGCCGGCGGAACCAACCGCATCATCGCCCATATGCACGGTGAGTTCGTAGATTACGATATCGAAGAAGCTCTTGCAATGACGAAGGATATCGATCAGTATATGTATGACCTGTCGAAGAGATTATCTAAATAATCAATGCGTAAGATATCAGCAGAACTGACTTTACAGGCTGGTAACACAATCAGTCTTGCTGACAGTT
>JAEZJW010000081.1 GCA_023415595.1 Bacillota bacterium | reverse complement strand
TTTTCCGTTTTTTGCTCATATTCTTCGTGCTTCGTCAAATCTTTCCCTACTTTCACAGTAATTTTCGTAACTACAGTTCGTTATAACAACTAAGAGACTGGCATTACAACAAAACAGAAGAGTGGACTTTCGTCCACTCCTTCATAATCTTATCATTTAGCACATATGTTATTATATCAAACAGAACCAATTATTGCAAGATTTATTTTCAATCATTTGGTACTAATATATCCGGAGATCAGCTGTTCTGCAACATCAGCATATTCCTTCGGATAAGTAAGCTTGACAACCGACATAAAATCATCCAGGTATAACTGTAAATCGAAATAGTCCTCCAGGGTCTCCATTTCACCATGGGCTGCCTGAAACCGGTTAAGTATCACCTCTGGATCAGCTGTATCTGCCTGATTCGACCGCTTATACAGGGTGAGATTAAACTTATTGACCGATAGCAAATTCTCTGCATCCTTTGAGGATATAATAATACCAATCTTATGGTGAGCCCTTTTCTTATTGTAGGATTTTATCTGGATTCCCAGGATATTCGCGGTGTAGTCTTCTGTAGTCATCACTTTTCTGTAATTAAAAGCCTGACGATCAAGATATTGATATAATTCCTCAATGGATTTATTTACGTCTGTTCCTTGATAAGCCAGACTGGAATCAATAAAGGCAAAACACAGGTTATCTCCAATGAAATCCTTAAGGAACCCGGACTTAAACTCTGTTTTGGAAGCAGCCTTATAGAAATCAATGAAGGCTATCCTTTGATCTCCCTGCTCATCTCTTCTCACGCTAATCTTATTCTTAGTTAACCCCATATCCTTCTGCCTTCTTCCTGATAAGTTCGTTACTATAGCACAAAATGATGCCTGTATATAGTATTACTGCACAGCCGGAATCAAATGCAGCTTCTCATCACAGATAATATAGCACATATATATTTAATATGGAAGTCACAGAAAGAACCTCAGGCTAAAAAGCTTACATCTAATAGTTCCCCAAGGAATAAGTCACCGTTATTGCTGTACCCGAATTCACCTCGGCATCCGAAATAGTCTGCTCTATCACCTTTCCTTTTTCCACCGCATAATGATACACACCGATAAATTGAACCTTGAGGTTGCCGTTTTTATTATTGATATCTGTAAGCCAGTCTACCATGGAGGCTTTCGTCTGGTTAACAAAATCCTTGACATATACCTTACCCAGAGAATGATTTATTCTAAGGTATTCCCCTTCCGGAAGATAGTCTCCCGAGAAATTTTGTCCGAACAGGGTACCCTCTGCCACGGTATCACTATAGCTGTCAGAGATAATGTACTTGACTTCCTTCGTGTCACACCATAGCTTGAATTCCTCCAACTGCATACCCGTAAAATCCTTTAGCTTGACACCTTTGTCCGAAGCTGATGCCCATACAGTGATTTTCTGCTCCGGTTCCACCAGTTCGCTGTAGATGCTTTGATCCGTAATCGTACCTTTGCTCTTCGCAGTATCGGTATCCTCCCTAAAGGTAAGTGTGATGCCGGCTCCCTTACCGTTCACCTCATCCCTCCACTTTATGATCTCGGACTTATTTTTACCGATAAAGCTATCCACCGGAACCAATCCGAGGGAATGATGTACCGTTACGATCTTATTGGCAGGAATGAAATCCCCCTTCTCACAGTTCTGATAATAGATGCTTCCTGCCGGATAATCCTTGCTGTAATAATCTATTACATTTAGGGTAATTCCCTTTTGTACCGCCCAGGCTTTGGCTTCATTCAGATTCATATTAATCAGATAAGGTGCCTTGACACCGCTGTTAACAGCAACCTCTAATAAAACCGTTACTTCCGGATCAATCGGTTTCTTGGTTGCAACACTTTGGCTGATGATGGTCTGATCAGAGTACTTCATGCTTTCTGCCTCATGAAAAGCAAGTGAAATGCCCAGATTCTGAGCCAGTACAGTAGCTTCCGTCTTTGATAGGCCGGTAAATACGGGCATAGTTGCAGAAGCACTGGACGCACCTAACTTCAGAGTAACCAGATGGTCATTTTCAAGCTTTGTTCCTGCTGCGATGGATTGGGAGACTACTTCTGCATGAGTTCCATACTTCTCCTTATCCTTCTGAAATATCTTTAAGCCATACAAGCCTGCCAGCTGTTCCGCTTCGTCCGGCGTCAGTCCATGGAAATCCGGGACCACGATTTTCCCATCTTCCTTTGCAATGACCAGCGAGACAACCTGCTGCCCGTCGATCTCAGTCCCTGCAGGTACATCCTGACTTAATACCAGATCCGCCTCTTCATTGCTGATTTCCATCTGATAGAATAACCGGATTTCATTTAGTGTTGCCAGATCGGATGCCTCGCTCCGGCTCATGCCGGTAAAATCAGGGACAGGAATCGGATTGCCTCGGGATAGGCTTACCGTAACCGGATCATTTCTGGTCATTTTGGTTTCTGCATCGATGCTCTGACCGAATACCTTACCGTACTCCACATACTGATTGAATTCTTCCTGTATCGTAACCTTTACCTTCTGCTCTTCGGCCCACTGCATCACCTCTGCTTTGGTCATACCATACAGATCCGGCATCTCAATCGTTGTATCCGCGCTTTCCTCCCCACCTGATACATAGATCACCAGACGGTTCTTCCTAAGGAAATCCTCCTCCGAGCCGTCAACGAATTCATAGCTGATGACGTTGTCCTTAGGGACGATCTGGCTGGTCTCTGTCTCAATTGTTATTCCAGATAGCTGGTTATCACGGGTCCAGGTGTTAAGCTCGGATAGGGTCATGCTCTTGATGTCCGGAAGAGGGATGGCTTCCTCAGGGTCTGCACCCAGGGAGTAAGTGATGGTTAAGGTACTGCCGCTACTCAGCCTTTTTCCCGGTGCTACGTCCTGGGACAGGATTCTGTTAAGTACCGCCTCCTTACTATACTCACCCTTCAGTAGCGTGTTACTGTGATACTTAGATGCCCAGGCCTGAGCCTCACTTAGTTGCCACGACGACATATCCGGAACGGTAACATCCCTAAGCTTCAACAGGAAGAAGCCTGCTACAACAATAATCAGAACGAGGAAGGCTACCGCAATGATCCGGACAGGACTTTTATGGGCCGGTATAAATTCCTCCTTCTGAAAGCTCTCCGGCTTCCCACTGGAAATATCCTCAAGAAAACTCTTATGTCCTGCCACCGGTTATACCTCCTTCTCAAGGTACAGCTTTCCGTTCTTAAGCTGCAGGCTGATATCACTACTGGCTGCAACCTCATCGGAATGAGTCACAATAATGATGGTCTTGTCGTAATCATGCGCAAGTCGTTTGAATAGCTCGATGACTTCACGGGCTGTTGCCG
>JAEZJW010000043.1 GCA_023415595.1 Bacillota bacterium | reverse complement strand
CTATTTTCTGTATTGTCCTTTACTTTCTCTCCGTCTTTCGAATCCTTATTCAGATTCGTAATAACAAAATAAGCGCCGAATAGAAGTAAAACACCCACGACTTCAAGCAGAACGATCCACTTTAATCTTCCTTTTGATTTTCTGGGTTTCTTCCGGTCATTCGTCCCCGTCATAAAGCACCCCTTTCTTCTTAGTAAAACTTAAAAACCCCATATGTATTAGAATAGTCCCATAACGCTAATATTATAACACATATCCGAATTGATTTCCTTACAAAAAAATTAAACTTTTGTGTCATAAAAAGCACAAATCGCACCAAAACGGGAGGGAGGCTTCATAATTTCTAAATATATAACTCTATTAACAAAGATACGGATAAGGGCGCCGGTTCCCAGTGTACAGGGCAGTGCCATAAAACAAGCTATTAAGGTACGGATATGTGCGCCCGCTCCCAGGGAATGATGCAGTGCCATAAAACAAGCTCGATTTTCGGGGGTTTCTGCAGGCGTTTATTACGTTTCGCTCCTCACTGATAGGTTCGCCGTTCGCTCGCGAAACGAACTAACCTGCAGCAACCCACTCGAAAATCGGCTAATCGTTTTCTGGCATCTGCCCCCATTCCCTGGAACGGGCGAACTTATCCTGTCTACGGCTATTCTAAAAACGTTTTTAACTCTTCTTAATACTCAATTGAAAAACTGAGCAACTGATAATTATGTATATCAGACCTCACGATATGTTGCTTCACGGGCGGCTCATAGTTTATCAGGTGATGGATGGGAGCCTTGGACCTCCCGATATGTTGCTTCATGGGCGGTTCACTGTCTATAAAGAGATGGATGGGAGCCTTGGACCTCCCTTCAATGTATATCATGGGCGGTCCATAGTCTATAAGATGATGGATGGGAGCCTTGGACCTCCCATAATGCACTATTGAGAAAATAAAAGGCTGGATTTGTGTTCAGGGAAGCGGACATTCCATGTCCGATTACGGAATACAAATCCAGCGTTATGTTTTCTCATCATGTGTGTAGCGCTAAAGCGCCGGAGGTCCATGGTAACCCATCCTTCCTCACTTAACCCAAGCCGCCCATTAGTAAACTAGGAAGGGAGATTTAGTTGACCATCCATCATCACTAAACCCAAGCCAGCCTATCAGCCAACCCGGAAGGGAGGTTCAGGCGACCATCCATCCTCATTGTCTCGAACCGCCCAACAATAAACGAAGAGGGAGGTTCAAGCGACCACCCATCTTCATAACCCCAGCCGCCCTGCGACAAACATGTAGGGAGGTCCTTTTTTACTTACTGCTCAGATACTTTTCAATATTCTCAATGGCTGCCTTCTCGTCCGGACCATCCGCAAATACCGTTACGGATTCTCCGGATGCGATTCCAAGGCTCATCATGCCCATAATACTCTTCGCATTAACCTTCTTCTCGTTGCTCTCCACATGGATGCTGCATTCGTACTGGCTGGCAACCTGTACTAATAAAGCAACCGGTCTAGCCTCCAGGCCAGTAGGAATGTTAATTACTATTTCCTTCGTTATCATAACTGCTTTCCTCCTTATGTTCCCGAATTCCTTCAGCGATCATACTTAATTTTCGTAATCTATGATTAACACCCGACTTACCGATTGGCGGTGTTAGCATCGCGCCAAGCTCCTTTAAAGATGCGTCAGGATACTGAATCCTAAGTTCTGCGATATCTTCCAATCCTTCTGCCAGGTCACCAAAGCCGACATTGTCCTTGATAAAGATGATATCTTCTATCTGCTTTGAAGCAGCTACCACTGTCTTATTGATATTTGCTGCTTCACAGTTAACCTGGCGATTTACCTGATTCCGCATTTCTTTCAGGATTCTCACATTCTCCAGGTCCATCAAGGCGACATGTGCTTCCATGACATTTAATAAATCTACTATCTGGGAACCTTCTTTAATATATACAACATGGCTTTTCTTTCTTGTTACAATCTTAGCATCTATAGAAAAACTCTGAATCATGCATTTCAGCTGCTCAGCTTTCTCAGAATCATTTACCACAATTTCTAAATGATAGGATTTCTTCGGATTACTCATGGATCCGGAGGTTAAAAATGCTCCTCTGATGAATGCCCTTTTGCAGCATGCATTTTGGACAATTAGTTGACTCGCCCTGCCAATCTCACCATCGGACAGGTTCTCATAAGGAAGCTTTGCTGCCTGCAGGATACGGACGACCGTATCAGGATCCGAGATAATCAATGTAAAATTACGGTTCTCTTTTCCATGAGAATTACATCTTACTGAAATATCAATACTTATATTAAATGTTTTTCTGATTAATGTAAAGTATTTTCTTGCAACGACCAGACTTTCGGTCTGCAGCTTCAGGCAATATCCCTTTCCGGTGGTAATAATGGTTCCTCCAAAGGATAAGATTGCTGCCAGCTCCGCAAGACTGCAGTGCCTGGACTCACCATGCTGTAGGGAAAGCTCCTCCTTCACATCCTTAGAAAATGACATAAATAAACCTCCCTATGTTTACAGGCGAAACCTAAAGCTATCGTGGATCAGCCTGCATCCTTTTCAATATCCCTATGCTCGATTTTCAGACTATATTCGGTATTGCCAAGCTTTCTTACCAGCTCCTCGACCAGGGTGACGGACCGATGCTTTCCTCCGGTGCAGCCGATACTTACGACCAGCTGGTTTTTACCCTCCGATATGTAAAGAGGGATTAAAAATAAGAGCATGTCCGTCAACTTATCGAGAAACTCTGCAGAAGCCTCGGAGTTCATGACATATTTACTTACTTCAGGATCCTTGCCTGTCTTAGCTTTCAGTTCCGGCACATAATATGGATTCGGCAGGAAACGGACATCAAATACAAGGTCTGAATCTACCGGAATACCATACTTGAACCCAAAGGATACTGTAGTGATGATAAAATTGCTGAACTTCTCATCCATTACATAGATTTTATATATCTGTTCCTTTAACTCACGAATCAGAAGGAGGATTGTGTCTATGATGACATCCGCCTTCTTCCGCAGGAAATCAAGCTCTTCGCGTTCCAGCTCTATTCCCTTATCAACTCTTCCGGCACCGGATAAGGGATGGATCCTCCTGGTTTCCTTATATCGTTTCACCAGGACTTCCGGTGTGCAGTCTAGGTAAAGGATTTCATAAGGTACCTTGGATCGTTTCAGATCCTGCAGGACATGATCCATTTCCTTCAATGCTAACCCGCTCCTAATGTCCAGGCCAAGGGCCACCTTCTCCTGGTTCACCTTCACTGACTTCAGCTTTACAAATTTCTTAACCAGCTGGATGGGCAAATTATCTACGCAAAAATAACCTGCATCCTCCAACATCTTAAGCACGGAACTTTTCCCTGCCCCGGACATTCCGGTAACAATGACAAACCTCATCATACCTGACCTCTCTTGTTTCACTTTAACCAGTCCTGAAAGCAGTCCCGATCAGTTACTCCGTTAATCCTTTGGGTATATACTTTATTATATCTATGAAATTAAGGGGCTTCAAAACCCAGAAGCTTCACTTCCGGTTCCAGCTTTACACCGGAGGTCTCCTCAACGATTTTTGTCACTTCATTAATCAATCCTAAGAATTCCCCGGCTGTGGCATTCTCTTTATTAATCAGAAAACCGCAATGCTTCTCCGATACCTGCGCACCACCCAGGGTATGGCCTCTTAATCCAGCATCATGGATCAGTTTCCCTGCAAAATATCCTTCAGGTCTTTTAAAAGTACTTCCGGCGCTGTATTGCTCCAACGGCTGCTTTTCCCTTCGGAGCGTATTCAACTCCTTTATCCTGCCTATGATTTTATCATAATCTCCTAAACTGAATTTCATACTCGCATCAATTACAATTAAATTTTCCTTCTGCAGCAGACTGGTCCGATAACCAAGCTGAAGCCCGTCTTTGCTCAGGGTAAATATGTTCCCTTCCTGATCCATCACTCTGGCTGACAGGATGCAATGCTTCATTTCACCGTCATAGGCACCTGCATTCATTGTAACTGCCCCTCCCAGAGTTCCGGGAATTCCTGCGGCAAACTCAAACCCGGTCAGACTATGTCTGGCAACCTCATTTGCAAGCTTGGATAGAAGTACCCCTGCCTGCGCAGTTACAATGCCATCCTCGCCAAACTGAATTCCGGAGAAATTCTCACCCAGTTTTATGATCAAACCACGATAACCGGAATCGGCCACCAGCAGGTTACTGCCGTTCCCCATGATATAATAGGGAACCTTGCTCTGTCTGCACAGTAAAATCACTTCTTTTATCTCTTCTTCTTTCGCAGGAAGGACCATATAGTCCGCTTCCCCACCTAAATGAAGGGAGGTATGGTTCTCCATCCGCTCCTTCACCAGGATTCGTCCCGCAGGTAAAATCTGATTTAATTCCGTTATAAATTGATCCTCCAAGACTGACCTCCTACTTAATAACTTTCCTGCACAACTTCCCCTTGAATCAGTTTGTTCCAAGAGTTAAAATTTTGGTTTTACCAAGATACTTTACTCTTTATGTAGGTACAAACTTCCAGGTGCATTATGCTATGCATAATTCACTTTATTCCGCAGTCTTTATTTTGATGCAAGGATCAGTTTCGCACTTCCATAGATTCCGGCGTCATTCCCCAGGGTAGCCAAACGGAATTCCTTATTCTTTAATGCATCCATTACATTATTCTCATAATGCTTCTTAACGGTATCTGTAATGATTTCACCGGCCTTGGACACACCGCCGCCGATTACAAAAACCTGCGGATCAATCACCTGGGCAATGTGGGAAAATGCCACACCGAGATATCTGCAGGCCTCCTCCACAGTCTTCAGGGCAAGTTTATCTCCCGTCTTAGCGGCATCAAAAACCATCTTCGCACTTATTTCCTCCATACCGCGAAGCTTACTCTCCTCTGCAGAGGCTTTCAGCAGGGCTTTCGCCATTCTTACAATCCCGGTCGCAGAGGCATACTGCTCCAGGCAGCCCTTCTTACCGCAGCCACAGCGGGATTCCTCTGCTTCGTTCACGAACATATGGCCGATTTCACCGGCAGCTCCGTTGCTTCCTGCCAGTATGTTGCCGTTTATTATGATACCGCCGCCAACCCCTGTACCCAGTGTAGCCAATACCATGTTCTGATAGCCCTTACCGCTTCCCTGCCATTGCTCTCCGAGCGCGGCAACATTCGCATCATTACCCGCCTTAACCTGGAATCCGGTCAGTTCCTTCAGCTCTTCTTCTATATTAAAATGCCCCATGCCCAAATTCGCCAGCTCCAGGACCTCCCCATTCTCCTTTACCGGCCCGGGTATTCCAACCCCAATACCGATAATCTCATCCCGTTTCAGCTCCATCTCGCGGATTTTGCCCTGAATAAATTCTGCCACATCCTTCAGGATATCCCTGCCGTTACCGGTCCTCTTCGTAGCGAAGTCCCATTTCTTAAGGAGCTTTCCACCCGAAGTGAACAAACCCACCTTAACGGCTGTTCCTCCGATATCCACACCAAAACATATCTGTTCCATCTAGTTTTCACCTTTCCTCAGGTTATTGGTTACTCTGTTGTAAAGCTCCTGCGCTGCATTGTAGCCCATCTTCTTCTGGCGGTAATTCACAGCAGCCGACTCACAGATGATCGCCAGGTTTCTGCCCGGACGGATGGGGATGGAGTGACATACGATCTTATTCCCAAGGAACTCAATATAAGTCTCCTCCAGACCGAGTCTGTCATATTGCTTATCCCTGTTCCACTCCTCCAGCTTGATCACAAGATCGATTCCCTGTGTATTCTTTACGCTTTCCACACCAAAGAGGGTTTTAACATCGATGATTCCGATACCTCTCAGCTCGATAAAATGTCTGGTGATATCCGGAGATGTGCCAATCAGGGTATCATCACTGACCTTCTTGATTTCTACTACATCGTCTGCCACAAGTCGGTGCCCACGCTTAATTAATTCCAAGGCTGCCTCACTCTTACCGATTCCGCTCTCACCCATAATCAGGATACCTTCGCCGTAGACATCGACCAATACCCCATGGATCGTAATTCTTGGTGCCAGCTCCACATTCAGCCAACGGATCACTTCTGCCATAAAGGAAGACGTGGTTTTTGAGGTCCGAAGAAGCGGTACCTCCTTCTCGATCGCAAGCTTGATAATCTCCTCCGGAATCTCCATATTCCTGCAGAATACGATGCAAGGGACCTTATAATCCATCAGTCTGCTGATTATATTCAGCTGCTCCTGCCGACTTAACTGCTGCATGTAGGCCTGCTCCACATGGCCGATGACCTGAACACGCTCTGAATCAAAGTGGTCATAGAAGCCTGCCAGCTGTAATGCCGGCCTGTTTACATCCGGCTGTGAGATCCTGATGCCCTTGATATCGATCTCCGGAGTGCAATTCTCCAAATTCATTTTCTCAATTAAACCAACCAATTCCACAGTATACATAGTAGTAATCCTCCATTCTGCAGATACCCGTTATGTTTCGGCATCAGCACAAATATATGATAGGCAAACAGCTCCGGCAGCTGTAGCAACAGCGTCCCATTCCTTCCGGCTCACATTCTTCCTTTTATTTTATCATTATCTTCCCGCTCTGTAAATGCTTACATCGCCTCTACTCTTTATGAAAAAATCCATATACCTCTTCTGCTGCCTTACGATTCATGGCAGGTACCTTCATAATGTCCTCGATTTCTGCTGCCTGGATGGCCTCCAGGGATTTAAAATGCTTCATCAGAGCTCTTCTGCGGGTGGGTCCGATCCCGCTGATGTCATCCAGAATGGAATGCACCTGGCTCTTCTGTCTGAGCGTCCTATGATATTCTATCGCAAAGCGATGGGTTTCATCCTGGATCCTGGTAATCAGGTGGAACAGTTCACTGCTCTTATTGATCGGGAGCTCTTCATTATCATAATAAAGACCTCTGGTTCTGTGATTATCGTCCTTTACCATACCGCATACTGCAATGTTAAGCTTTAATTCCTCCAATACCCTTAAAGCGATTCCGACCTGTCCCTTACCACCGTCCATCAGTATTAAATCCGGATATTTCGTAAAGCTGCCCAGGGATTCATCCAGCTTCTTGTCCCGAAGCTCCTCCTGTTCCTTCATCCCATGGACAAAACGCCTCGTCAGCATCTCGTACATGGCTGCGTAATCATCCGGACCATGGATCGTCTTGATCTTAAATTTACGATAATCCGCTCTCTTTGGCTTTCCGTTCTCATAAACGACCATGGAGCCGACGGTCTCAAAACCGGAGGTATTAGAGATATCAAAGGATTCAATCCTGCTGATCATCGGAAGGCTTAGGTAATCCGCCAGTTCCCCGAGCGCACCGGTCGTTCTGGCTTCCTCTCTCTTGATTTTATCCACATCCTGGGATAATACCAGCTCGGCATTTTTTCTGGCCAACTCCACCAGCTTCTCCTTGTCACCCTTCTTCGGAACCTTCAGATATACCTTCTGACCCCTTCTGCTGCCGAGCCATTCCTCGATCAACTCCACTTCCTCCAGCTCCGAGCCTAAGAAGATTTCCTTCGGTATATAGGGGGTTCCTGCATAGAATTGCTTGACAAAGCTGGTCATGACCTGACTGTCAGTCTCTCCCTCGACCCCGGTCAGGTGGAAATGATCCCTGCCGATCAGCTTACCTCCGCGGATAAAGAACGTCTGCACGACAGCCTCGTCCTTAGCTCTGGCAAAGGCTATAATATCCCGGTCTCCCTGATCGGTATTTGTTATCTTCTGTTTACTTACGATCTGTTTCACGCTGCCTAAGAGATCTCTTACCTGAGCCGCTTTTTCAAACTCCAGGTTCTCCACTGCTTCCTTCATCCGGTCCTCCAGCATTTTCACCACTCTGGTGTAATCACCGCTTAGGAACTCGACAACCTCGTTAATATTAGCCCCATAATCCTCTTCCGAGATATACCCCTGGCAGGGAGCATCGCACTGACCCATGTGGTAATACAGGCAGGGCCGTTCCTTTCCGATATCTTTGGGAAGATTCCGGTTGCAGGTCCTTATCTTATAGATTTTCCGCAGCAGCTCCAGAATATCCTTTACGGCACCGGCACTGGGATAGGGACCGAAGTATTTGGATTTGTCCTTTTTTAACTCTCTGGAAAACAGAACCCTGGGATATGCCTCGTTCACAGTGACACGAATATAGGGATAGGACTTATCATCCTTCAGCATGGTGTTATATTTCGGCCAATGCTCCTTAATCAGGTTACTTTCCAGAACCAGAGCCTCTATCTCGGAATCAGTAATGATATATTCAAAATGGTCAATATTTTCAACCATCTGCTGAATCTTCGGAGAAAGGTTACGGCTATTCTGAAAATACTGCCTTACCCTGTTTTTCAGGATAATAGCTTTACCGACATAGATGATCGTATCCTTCTTATCCCTCATAATATAAACCCCGGGCTTCGCCGGAAGCTTTTTTAATTCTTCTTCTATATTAAACATGGTGATCTCCTGAAATCAAGCTTTCCTTAGGTATACAAACAATTAGAGTCATAAAAATTGTAAATCCTTTGCCCGGCTTTGTCAATGAATATGAGACAAGGAAAGAGTCCGCGCGTTTTCCTTATGTATTAAGGAAGCCGAACGGACTCAATGTATCAGCCTGTATAAAAATTTACAGTTAATGTTAGTGTGAGTATAAGATACATTCCCAATGGTCAAGTGGCTTATATCGCTTTCACAAGTCATGAATAATTATTTACTGATCATTACAATGAAATATAACATAGAAAAGTGTATGTTCTATTCATTTTATCCACTCTAGATAAAAATTGAAGGAGTCACTTTTTTATTTTTTTGCAAAAGGTAAATAGCCATCAGATGCCATATCAGAGTATGACCATGCTTGAACACGGGTTATATATGGGGTCTGCTCATATGCAATAACTCTTGAATTCGGAATATCATTAGCTGCAATTAGAAATGTATGACCATTTTTAACAACCGCATCTCCTTTATCCAAACTCGTATATGCAGTTTCAAGTACCGAAGCCGTTGGATAGGAACTATCAGTATATGTATAACTACCTACTTTAGGATAAGTACCACTTTTAATACCTGCTAAAAACGATTTTGTAGTCTGTCTACTAATACCCCATGAAATAGAAACAAAACCAGAACAGTCATTTCCATACTTTGGCATTATTATAGTTTCTGATGTTCCATCACTATATGTAAATGTGCGAGTATAATTTGTGTAAAAACCAGTTGTATTAGGATTATTAAAATTATATTTAAAATCATCTAAATTACATTGATAATCTGTTTGTGAATATGGGATTCCAATATATACATTACCCGAAGTAAAAGTATAATTGTTTCTCCATCCTCTTACATTGTTATTAGGTATCCACAAATAATTTAACATGCCCATGCCACGACTTCTAATTTCTTCTCTTTCAGTAGGAGTTAACGAAAAAGATGATATTTTTTCATTATTTATATCGTCTATCATTTTCTGTAAATCAACATATTTTTTTACATTTACTTTTATTTTGTGATTATAATCACCATACGAAACAGTAACTGTGGCATTACCTTTACCATCAGCTATAATTCTACCTAAATCAGCAAATGCAACTTCTTGATTATCGCTCGACCAATTAGCATATTCACTAATATTTATGTATTTATCATCAAATGTAACCCCTATAAGATCGATAAATGCAGATAATCCTTGATGTTCAAATATAACATTGTCCGTACTAATATAGTAAGATTTAAAAGTTTGTTCATTAAATTCAATAGGATTTTCTGGAGAGGACAAATCGAATTCTGTTTTATAGTTTTTAGCAGCCTCACCTATTGCTTTATCTAGAGTGCTTTTTACCATAGATGATTCATTTTTTGCAGCTCCTATAGATGTTGGACTAAAAAAAATATTAATAGTAACTATTGTTGTAAAAAGAAGACCAGTTATAATGCTATTCAACCTTACCTTTCTTTTCATAGTATCCCTCCTTAATAATGCATTAACATATATCGCTACAAGGAATGAGGAATTAAATGCAAGGTAATAAAATGAAAAAGTAAATTCCCCCATCCGAACTTACAATTTCAATTAATATTTATTTACTTTTTCAATTTTATGCTCTTTACTAATTCTATAATATTTTTTTTATTCATATCATAAACGTCATCATTATTTACTTTTATTACGACACCAATAAAATCAGTAAATATAATTTCATTAATCCTTCCATCATTATTATAGGAATAGGCTTTAACTGTTAATCCATCATTAGTTATTATAGATTCTTGAAATTTACCATTGTAGTGATTCCGAGATCTAGATACTCTAATATAGATGAATGAATCATCATCAATACGAATTCTCATACCGCCATCCGGCGATCCTTCATATTCATCTGTTGATTCAAAAAATGGTTCATTAACACATTCCCAATTATCTGGAACTTCTAACTCAAAACTTCCATATTTACTAATAAAATATTTGGTTTTTGTTTTAGTAGTAGATGTTTTTGTATAAGATAAATTGATTACAAATAATATTATTAGTACAACTACAAATATAAAAAAAATAATAGTAGGTTTTTTTTGTATCTTATTTTTCATATAATCCTCCAATAATAATATTATAATATCAATTAATTATATGTATATATTTGTCAATTTGTCAACCATGCAAATATCAAATTACTAAACCCAATAAAATACCCAAAGCAACTTCAGAAATAAGCATGATAAGACAATGACCATAATAAAGAAAAGGGTAAGATTCAGTGAACTTCAGAATCCCACCCTTTTTTGACATTGATATTATGATTGTTCAGTAGAAGTAATTAATCAATGTTCTTATTTTAAATGTTAGCGAATACTTCTTTATTTTCTTCTGCGGATCCGTTATTATCCCCAGCTATCCCTTTCACCTCACGGTAAATCTTCATGAATTCTTCACCGGTGATGGTCTCCTTGCTGATCAGATAATCAGCAATCTTATCCAGAACCTCTCTGTTTTCCTTCAGAAGTACTTCCGCCTTCTCATAGCAGCTCTTCAGGATCGCCATAACTTCCTTATCTATTTCTCCTGCGGTTTCCTCACCGCATTGTAATACTGGTCTGCCATCCAAATACTTGCTTTCTACGGATTCCAGTCCCATCAATCCGAATTTCTCGGACATACCGTACTGGGTAACCATTGCTCTGGCTAAGGAGGTTGCCTTTTCAATGTCGTTGGAAGCTCCTGTTGTAATCGAGTCGAAGATCAGCTTCTCCGCAGCCCGGCCACCATATAGGGTAACGATTCGAGCCATGATTTCATCCTGGCTCATCAGGTATTTCTCCTCCTCAGGAACCTGCATGACATAACCCAGAGAACCCATGGTTCTAGGTACGATCGTAATCTTCTGTACCGGCTCCGCATGCTTCTCCAGTGCAGTCACCAAAGCGTGGCCTACCTCATGATATGCTACGATCTTCTTCTCTTCCTTACTAAGAATCCTGTCCTTCTTCTCCTTACCTGCGATGACTACTTCAACGGATTCGAACAGATCCTCCTGAGTAACAACGGTTCTTCCCTGCTTTACTGCCAGGATCGCAGCTTCGTTAATCATATTGGCAAGATCGGAACCTACGGCACCGCTGGTAGCGCGGGCGATTGCCTCCAGATCTACGGAATCATGCATCAGTACGTTCTTGGAATGCACCTTCAGGATGTCTACACGACCCTTCAGGTCCGGCTTATCAACGATAATTCTCCGGTCAAAACGCCCCGGACGCAGCAGTGCCTTATCCAGTACCTCCGGACGGTTGGTTGCGCCGAGAACGACGAGTCCCTTAGAGGAATCGAAGCCATCCATGTTGGAAAGCAACTGGTTCAGGGTCTGTTCTCTTTCGTCATTGCCTCCGCCATAATGGGAATCCCTACTCTTACCGATGGCATCGATCTCATCGATGAAGATGATGCAGGGAGCTGTCTGCTGTGCCTGCTTGAATAAGTCTCTTACCCTGGAGGCTCCGACACCGACAAACATCTCCACGAAGTCCGAACCGGACAGGGAGAAGAAAGGAACCTTCGCCTCACCAGCAACTGCTTTTGCAAGCAGTGTCTTGCCGGTTCCCGGAGGTCCTACTAGCAATGCTCCCTTCGGCAGCTTCGCACCAATCCGGGTATATTTTGCAGGGTTATGAAGAAAGTCCACTATCTCTGTGAGGGATTCCTTCGCTTCCTCCTGTCCTGCCACATCCTTAAAGGTCACACCGGTCTGTTTCTCTACATAGACCTTCGCATTACTCTTACCGACACCCATAACGCCGCCGCTGTTCTTTGAGATGGCCTTGAATAAAAACCACATGACCACATAAATCAAAATAAAGGGCAGCAGCATCGAGATGATATTATCCAATATGGAGGTCCGGTTATCCACTACCTGCTGCTTATACTCCATATTATATTTTTTGCTCGCCGCCTCCAGCCTGGTATCCAGATCATCACTATAGATGTATCCTGTATAATAGGTGATATCATAGGTCTCATTTGGCTGAACCAAGGGTTCAAATTTGATCTTATCTGACTGTATTACAACGGACTTGAGTTTACCGTTATCGAGCATATTCAGAAACTCATTATAGGTTACCTCTTTATTCGTGCTTTCCCGGATCTGATCCTGAACCATGGAAAACATATACCAGAGGAACAGCGCGGATATCAGTGTTATGATAATCGCTGTACGGTTCGGCATCCCGTTTTTGTTCGGTTTATTGTTCTTATTATCCATTCAATCCTCCAATCTGTTGCTCTCTATCCATGCGCTATAAAAGCGTCTTGTAATCAAAACAAATTCCTATATCTTCCATATAAAAACTGTATATTTCATTATACCCATAGTCTTACCATAAATCAATAAAATTGTTCTAAAATTTCTGTGATAAAACTGTGTCTTCTATACATCTGTATAAGTGGGTTCTGTTCTGTGTGTAAGTTACTATTCAGCCATAATAGTGTAACTGACCGCTACGTGATGTATCTAAGCGGGAGCGTCTCATCCATGGGAACATCTCTCACTGCTCCTATTCAATAGCTTGGATGGCTGAAGAGTAACCTTCGAGAATAGCATGATGCAGATGTAATTCCTTATCTACTGTTTGACATCCGTATTCGTCTGATGTATACTATAAAAATATGAATTCAATATCCAGCAAGGGCGCCGGAAATGGTTTAAGGTCCAGTCTTTAGGATCTTTTATTAAGTCCCCGCTCAATACTCCTTAAGCCAAAAACATCTATGGTTTAAGGTTTTTTTGCGTATAAATCCAACGGAACGATTCATCATAATAATAGTACACTTTTCTATATCCATCAGTATCAAAATCACACAAAAGGAGGAGGAACAGTTATGGCAGTCAAATATGTATTTGTGACCGGAGGAGTTGTATCCGGTCTGGGAAAGGGAATTACCGCAGCATCTTTGGGCAGGCTTTTAAAAGCGCGGGGGTACCATGTTACGATGCAGAAGTTTGACCCGTATATCAATATTGATCCGGGCACTATGAATCCGATCCAGCACGGCGAGGTCTTTGTAACCGATGATGGTGCTGAGACCGATCTGGACCTCGGGCATTACGAAAGGTTTATTGATGAGAGCCTGAATAAGAAATCCAATGTAACAACCGGTAAGATCTATTGGTCCGTTCTTTCTAAGGAAAGAAGGGGTGATTTCGGAGGCGGTACCGTCCAGGTCATACCCCATATCACAAACGAAATCAAGAGCCGTTTCTATAGAAATGATCAGAGTCCTGACACCCATATCGCTATCATAGAGGTGGGCGGTACGGTCGGTGACATCGAAAGTCAGCCCTTCCTTGAGGCAATCCGTCAGTTCCGCGTGGATCAGGGGGATCATAATGTAATTCTGATTCATGTAACTCTAATTCCCTATCTGAAAGCTTCCGGTGAAATGAAGACAAAGCCCACACAGGCCAGCGTAAAAGAGCTGCAGGGAATGGGGATCCGACCCGATATCATTGTCTGCAGGACCGAGCAAGCCCTTGAGCCCGGCATCAAGGAAAAGATCGCATTGTTCTGCAATGTTCCCAGTACCAATGTCCTTCAGAACATGGACGTTGAGTATTTATACGAAGCTCCTCTGGCACTGGAGAAGGAACACCTGGCAGATGTTACTCTGGAATGCCTGCATCTTCCTGATGCCAAACCGGATCTGTCCGATTGGGAGAAGATGGTTCATGCATTAAAAAATCCGAAGGGTGAAGTGACAGTCGCACTGGTAGGCAAATATACTCAGCTGCATGATGCTTATATCAGTGTGGTAGAGTCCTTAAAGCATGGTGCTGTAGCCCATAATGTCTCCATCAATATCAAATGGATTCCTTCCGAAACCGTGACAACGAATAATGTTGAGGAACTGCTGAAGGATGTGGACGGAATCTTAGTACCGGGCGGCTTCGGCGACAGGGGAATTGAGGGCAAAATAAATGCCATCCGCTATGCCAGGGAGCATCAGATTCCCTTCCTGGGTCTGTGCCTGGGCATGCAGCTGGCTCTGATAGAATTTGCAAGAAATGTGATTGGTTTTAAGGATGCACATAGTATGGAGCTGGATCCTGCCACCAGTCATCCCGTCGTTCATCTTATGCCTGAGCAGGATGGAATTGAAGATATCGGCGGAACCTTAAGACTCGGTTCCTACCCCTGTGTACTTGACGAACATACAAAGGCCTATGAGCTTTATGGAGAGAAGACCATTCACGAACGCCACCGCCACCGTTATGAGGTCAATAATATTTACCGCAAGGATTTCATGGAGCATGGGATGAAGCTTTCCGGACTGTCCCCTGACGGCAGGATCGTGGAGATGATTGAGCTGACGGAGCACCCCTGGTTTCTGGCAACTCAAGCCCACCCCGAATTCAAATCCAGGCCGAATAAGCCCCATCCGCTATTCCGTGGTTTTGTCGGTGCCGCCCTTAAGCTTCGTGGAAAAGCCTGAAGCCAGTAAGATTAGAAGGGAACCGAGGAAGATAAACATGTCTGCCATATTATATACCGCATTTCGCATGCCCTTACAGTTGATGCTGAAGTAATCCACAACATACCCGCGCTTCATACGGTCGTATACATTGGAAATTGCACCACCGAGGCAAAGGGATAATCCAAGCTTCAGCATCCTATTATGTTTTCTGGGCAGAAGAAAGGTAAATATGATAAGCAGGATTCCAAGCACTGCTTGGGTTAGCTTTTTGACCAGGTCTACCTTATCCTGCATCAGATTTAGGAACATTCCACGGTTATATTGCTTTTTTAGCAGTATCTTACCTTTCATGATTTCCCTGCTCTCACCGAGTTGCAGATTGTGTTCCATGTACTTCTTGATTTTGCATTCCAGCAGAACAATTCCTGCGATGATCAGAATATACAACATATCAGATCCTCCTTATATATGATAAACTATTCAAAAATGTCTGCTATGCAGACATTTTTTCATTTATTAATAAATACCAGCTTGACATGCATTATCTAGTCCTGTATTCAACGATAAAAAACTGCCGGCTTAAGCCGGCATTTTGCATCTATGGCCGGAAAATATCCTGATGATATATAAGTATCAACAGGATTCCATCTGTTTAGACCATGGAATATAGCTTTCCATCATTTCCCGAGCTTCTGCACTCCTTATATTCTGGAAGGAGGGATAATGAAGCCGGAAGGTCTCTCCCTCTTCCAGTCTGCCAAGACGTTCCCGTAAGGAAAGGAAGCCAGGATCATAGATTAGCTTTAGTCTTTCATTGCTGAAGAGTTCTTTCACTTCCTGGAATGCGCAGGCCAGCTTTATCACATTCAGATCTGCTTCAAATACCTCGACTGCAGACTCCTCTGCCAACTCAAGCAGCTCCTCCACATGATAGCCTAATCCAAAGCCATAGACGACATAGGAACCGGTTCCCTTACAGACCCAGGAGCCCGCCAGCTGAATGGCTTCCGAGTAGATACGGCAGTTCGTATAGAAGTAATACTCCGAACCGGCATGACCTGCTGCCAGTGTCATCAATCCGGTAGAGGTAAATTCTACCCGATAACCACTCTTAAGAAGCTCTGAGGGATTAATCTCCTCCAGTCCGCTCTCCGGAAACCCTATTCCTTTTGTCTTAAGAAGTCCGATATTCTCCAGATATTTCTCTTCATCAAAGACAATCTCTTCCTTACTGATAATCAGTTCCTGAACTCCGCATAGGAAGCTGATCAGCTGGAGCTCCAAAAGATCTGCAAGCAGGATATAATCTCTCTTCTTCTGTGCATTCAAGATACCGGATAACATCTCCGTAACCGTATCGGTTGAGACCAGATGAAAATAATCCCTGTCCCGGATGATGGCTTCCAAAGCCTCCTTCATCTGATCCATAGAGCTTGCTACAATTCCGATTGCTTTATCATATTGCTGAATTCTGAAATAATAATTTGCTCTGTCCAGATGCTTCAGCAGCAGAATATTCTGATCAAAGATATTTCTTATATTATCCTTCAAGTAAGCTCACCTCATATTTTCCCGGTACCAGGCTTCAGAAAGTGCCCGATAGGTCTGTTCCTGTTGTCCGTCCCCCATGTTACCATAACAATCCGCCAGACGCTTCAGAGGATAATCTCCGGCATAACGGATATTCAATTCACATTCTGTCTCATAGGCCGCATTATAGAACCATAGAACAGCTTCCTTATAATCTCCGAGTGAAAAGAAATACTCCCCAAGCTCGTAGCATACCTCTGCCGAAGCCTTGCCCTCTGCCAGGTTCTTAAGGCTATACTTAAGGATTCCTATGGCATCGTTTTGCAGCCTGTTAGCTCTTGTCAGAACACATTCATAAATCTTACGCTCCCGTTCGGAGCAGTCCATGCCCTCGGCAAAGCTGCTGTAATATGGGATCGCGTCCATAAAATCCTGATCCGTTCCTGCAATGAACAGCTCCTTCGCATACATCTCATATAACTTAGCGGATAGCTTACCTTCCCTGTTTATCACCTTACGGAAGGTTCTGAAATCCCTGGCCGCATGGTTGCTTTGAGGAAGATGCTTTATAATGATATCACTGTCATAAACAATCGGAGATAGTACGACGCTTTCATGGATCGGGTCCACAAACCGGAAGGATCTTACCCTTTTATATAGCTTCGGACGGTATTCCACATCAAAGTTATAGGTTGTGTTATGCTCCAGCTGATTAGCATATTTCATCTGGACAATATCGATCTCCGGCAGCAGGGTCTTCTTAAGGATCCAGAAGCGCTCCCTATTCTCCTCATCGATCACCTCATCAGCATCTGCCACATAGATATAATCCATGGTAGCTTTGGCAAAGGATTCGTTCCGGGCTGCAGCAAAATCGTCGATCCACTGAAAATCATAGATTTTATCCGTATACCGGGCTGCCACCTGTTTCGTGGCATCCCGGGATCCTGTATCAACAATAATGATTTCATCTGCCAATCCGGTGAGGGAGTCCAGACATCTTCCCAGGACTGCTTCCTCATCCTTCACAATCATGCAAACACTGATGGTTATCATGTAATGTCCCCTATCCTATCCGATTATCTCAGGAGTAATCGGAATACTCTTATATTTAACGAAGCGTCCGGTTAAGATGTTATACTCAATGATCGTCAGATAAGTTTTATCTGCAACCGAAATATCTGTACCCGGAGTGAACGGCTGAATCATAGGATAATTCCCAGCATTATCTTCAACAAATATCTTGCCTTCCATGGATTCAGATGTAATCATATAGCCGTAAACATTTCCTTCCCCAAGATCAGTTGCAATACCGAACTTCGTCATTCCTGTTGCTCCCTTAGCAGGTGAAGCTGTTAAGGCTAAGGCTTCCGTAGGGTATTTCACAGTCAGAAGCACTGAGGTCTTATCCACTGTACCATTCTTAAAGGTAATCGTAAGTCCTCTGTTATAGCAGTTCGGTGTGTTCTGGAGCGATGTCTGATCCAGGGTAACCGTAATAACATAGGAATTTGACTTATCATAAGTTGCGATATCAGGAGTGTACTCCGGTGTGAAGGCGATTTCCTTGGTTCCCAGCTTAATACTCTTAATTTCTCTTTCATAAGCATCCCTGCCGGCAGTGTTAAGCTTGATGTCAAATTCGATCTTATTGGTATCCAGTGTAATGTTTTTCACAAAGGTATAGCTGCCCTTTTCTACAACCGGGGTATTCGGATATTGAATGTTATGGGTGATTACCGTAGACGCTAATTCATAGGACACTGCTGCGGTAGTTCTGGTTGCTGCCCTGGATTTAATCTCCTTCTGTCTGATATACAGAATTCCGTTATCTACTGCCTTACTCTTTAGTACCTTGACATCTGTTCCCTTGGTTATGGCTGTCCAGATAGTACTACTTATGTCCAAAGTATCACCCGGTTTAACTACGCAGTACTCGAACGGATTGCTGCCGGAAGCTGAAGGAATGGTTATTACTATATTCTTATCACCGGTGTAAGAAATATAGATACTCTGGTCTGTCGCAGGTGCCCCCTTGGGAGCCGGTCCCTTTTCTAACCGTGTATCATCCAGAACTCTTTGTGGATTTAAGTTGATTTCAGTTATCTTAGAGGCTGCCGCTTTTGTGGTTGCATAATCCCTGATCTCCAGGAACATGGCAGGAAACGGTTCTGTTATACCGTCCGGAATATCATCGGGATCAGCATACAGCTCACTAATCATCTCACTTAAGGCTCTTCTCTTTGTTAACTTATCTGTAACCTTAATCCAACCCTCTGTACGATTGGCTCCGATCGTGGCCCGATATTCTTTGCCATACTTTACATCAGCAGTGAATTTGGATCCGTCAATTCCAACCACCATCGCTGTTGCCTTCTTATTAATTTTAACCTTTACTTCGGAGCTTGCACGCCTTCCGCGGGTGCCATCGGGATAAATATTCACGCCACCTACCAGCCTGGTAATATCAGGGTCCGCTTTAATCCTAAAATAAAGCTCAGTCCCCTTGATCTGGTATTTCTCCAACTGAGCAACGGTCAGCAGGCTGATATTCTTCCAATATCCGTTCTCACCCTTCTTCCATTCCAGATCGGCAAAAGTAATCGGATTCGCACTGGTACCTGCGGTAGTCATAATATTTAGAAGCGGTGCAATCGCATCGGTCTTCGCCAATGTATTAATATTCGAATAATTAATGGAGATATCCAGCTTCGTGGTACGCTCGGGAAGTACGATTCTGGCCTGGGTCCCGGTGGGGTCATCTCCCCCCTTCACCTTAATAATACTTTCCAGTGTATTCGGTACCCAGGAGATATCTATACTGGTCCTATTTTCAGCATTTATATCTGCGGGTATAACCTCCCAGCTACCCCTGGCTGCATCCGCTTCCGTGGCAAAGAAGATCTTTGTGTTCCCGTTATTATTCAGGATAATCTCTTCCTCTTGATAATCCACCGTATCTACAGTCACCGGCTCCACTGTGCCTGAGGCAGATGCCTTATGGTCCTGTAGGAATAGTAATCCAGCCATCAGACCAAAACCCAGGAACAGCTTTGCTTTCGTTAAATTAAATCTTCTCATCAGTATACCTCCATCCTTGCAAACTAATCGGAAACCTCTTGTTCCTTCTTAGTTTCATCAACCAACAACCAGTTTTGGTATTTCATTCTTCCTTTATAATAATTATCGGTTTTTTCTAGAATTTCATAAACCTTCCATAGTATTATTTTATTCCATTTTACGTTTAAAAACAAGGTAAAGCCGTTAATTTACATAAATATATGATAACAAATAAGAAACAGGTCACTTGGACCTTTCAACGAATGCATCAGGGTATTGATGGCGCAGGCGATGATTAAACAAGTATCAAAAAACCGGTGTTTATTATCTCACCGGTTTTCAAATCTAATTATTGTTCTACAGATCGTCATTCTGACAGGACTTCCATGAGTTTCGCATGCCTCATGCCTTTAATCTTAACTCCGCCCTCTGTTGCATTTATGAATTCAATCCCTGATGCATCTGCTATTCTATTCTCAATCCATTTGCGATATATCGTTAGTGTCTTTGTAGTATAAATTTTATCTCCATGGATGTCAGTAACCTGTAATAAGTGAGTGTCCCCCTTCAGTTCTCTTCTGGAGGTGTCTGCAGCATGTACATAATTATTGGTATATGCTAAGTCCAACCCCAGGAATATTATCCTTCTACATCCAAAGCGAATCCCAATATCCAACGCCGTCGTACTGACAGATCCACCGGTTTTGTGCAGGTGAAAGCCGTTTTCCTTAGCATAGTCCTCTGCCTTTGGATAGCCCTCCTGAAAAATAATATATCTATTTCCCCGATAATTACTTGTTACCTGCTTATTCGCAGTCGAAAGATAAAGCATCGGGACAGAGCTTTCTTCTAATCCACGAATTTGTTTGTATACTCTGGAATTAGCATCGGTAACAATGACATAATCCGGCTGGATGCTCGCCTTCATGAGCTTGTGAAACACAGTGCCTGTAGCCAGGAGGATACTATTGGCCTTCCGCTCTTTTAACAATAGAAAATTGAGGTCAAGGGATGGCCCGGCAGCCACAATATACAGATCCTTGCCACCAAAGCTTTCAGCTAACACATCTACGGCATTATCCTGCAGAAGCATATTATGATTAAAATTACTTCTTAAGACAGAACTTTGGTTATTAATTGAACTGTATTGAATAAAATATTCTTCCAGTCTCTCCCGAATGATATCATTCTTTATCATCCTTACTGACGGATAATGCAGAACCAGCTCTGTACCTTCACTCAGAGTATCAATCCGACTCATCATTTTTGAGAAATCAGGGTCATAGGTCAGCTTAATTCTTGAATCAGAAAGGATGTTTTTCATACCGGTATAGGCACACGCAAGGTGGATTACATTAAGATCACTTTCATATACCTCGATTTGTATTCCATCGTCAAGAGAAGATAATTCCATAACATGATAACCCAAACCAAGACCATAGATGATATACTTTGTCTTTTCTTCCCTATACCAGGAGGAAGCCAGTCTAAATGCCTCACCGGATACATTACGGTTACTGTGCAGATAGAATTTTAGTCCATGATCATATGCTGTAAGCGTCATAAGTCCGCAAGAGGCGAATTCAACCGCAGGCCCAGAGGGTATCGCCAAGCCTTGCAACGGCAGGGCAATTATAAGCTCTGCCAATGCAGGATCCTTCACCTTCAGAAGATTGATCGAATCGGTATAATTCCCTTCAGGAAAATCAAACTCTTCCCTTCCGATGATATATTCCTGTAGACTGATAATGAATGGTATGATCTGAATCTCATAAAGATCTGCCAGGAGGATATAATCCCGAGTGCTCTGGGCATCCAGAATGGACCTCATCATTTCCAGCAAAGTGTCGGAGCTCATTCGTACCGTATCGGTGTTAAAATACTCTGACTGTGAAATCAATAATTCTATAGATGAGCTAAGCTGATCGATGATATTCGTTGCAATCCGAAGTCCTCTGTCATAATTTTGGATACGAAAAAAATGTACCAGCTTATCCATATTTGACAACAGACGAATATTATTATTGAAGATTAGGTTTATCTCTTTTGTCATATTGATGGAATGTCCCTTCCTCCTTCGTTTATATCAATTATCATAATATACGAAATTACAGCCTTCGACTAAAACAAATTTCCGTTTTAGCTTAGTCAATAATTCATATGCTTCCTTATGAGCTGATTTCGGTATAATAAAATAGATGATATCCTGATCCTGCTTTTCGATATCGCTTAACTTCTCGATTGTAACCCCTTCAAAGGCTCCATCCGAGGCCTTATCGATTGCTGCTGCTAAGCTCCACCCCTTAAAATGATCCTCAATCACATTTCGAAGGATCAATGCCATTGTGGTTAGTCCCCATACAGCATATTTTATCTCTTTTTGCCCAGAGAACGGCAATCTATGCAACTCATCCACCAACTTTTTGTTATATCTTTTCTTGGTTCTGTCTTCATAAAAGCTGCTTATGTCATACATTCCCTGATATTCTTCATAGGTGCTATTTATTTTATTTATCAAAAACTTAGTCATGAAAGCTTTATCTGCTTCATAATCAACAATGCCCGGGTTCCAATTAATTTCGTTAAAGGTATCCGGAGTATATAAGGGTAAGTATTTATCGATCCATGAAAATCTGCCATCAAAATTATCACTTACTAAAATAACCGGAATTCCTAATGCCATGCAAGGAGCTGCCGCATGAAGACGAGAGGTCACCACTAATGTGGCCTCCTTTTTATACCTTTCCAATTGTTCCATCCCCGCCGAATAAAAACGTTCATATTCCTCCTCTGTCATATAATCGGAATCCGAACTTCTCTCAAATAAAATATGATGTCCCGTAAATTCACAATTCTTCTTGATATTTTCAGGAATATAGTCCAATATACTCTCCGGTACATCGACAAAAAAAGTTTTCTCCTCCTTAGGCGTTATATCGCGCCTCGGTAACAAGGCTGTAACGCATCCTGATAAGTATGCCAAGATACCATGCTGTCTCATATTGATCATGGTTTCTTCATCACGGCATCCAATTGGTTCATAAGCCTTTAAATTATTTAATATATACGGATCAATCGTTCTGGAATGGAGATGAAAGCTGTAGAATATCGGTATTATTTTATGCGATAGAGGAAGCGAATTATAAGCGTATCCATATTGATTATATATTCTGTTAAAGCAGTTATAAGGAAGAACAACATACTCTCCGTCATAAGTTCCTGCGTGGTATCTGCTAATCTCAATTAAGGAATCATTTTCTACGCCCATTTGCTCATAGATGTATCTCATTGCATAGGTCTGAATAGGATCTCCAATATTTAATCTGATTTCTCTGTTGGAACTCATTGGCCGTTCAGAATATGTTACTATACCGAATTTCATTGATTTCCTCCTTGGTATAAAATTTCATATAAACCTTCTTTCAGGGATTTGTAAACCGTTTGTTTAAAATTTTCCCTGTTTTCTTCCTCATATCCCTCATTTATTGCTTCCAAGCACCCATTCACTATCATGGAAGCATTAAAATTACTATGCTTAAAAAATCTCTTAGGGGCATGAATCGTCTCTCCCCAAAAGTTTAATTTATCATTCCATACAAGGCCAACGGAAGGGATTCTTAACGAATATGCTATTATGTTGGCATGCAGCCTGCCTGCTATGATACCTTTATATTGTGCTATGGTATTGATGAGTTCAGCCGCACTCTTTGGCTCCTTCATAACCTTATCTTCGATCTCATCTTCTCTTCCTAACTCTTTCATTAAATTGAGTGCAAATTTCATATCAGAAGGCCATCCGGTCGTAAATATATTCCATTTTAACTGTCTTGATTCCAACTCACAGATGATATCACCCCATAACCTGATCAGCTCGGGATAACCTAAATCAATACCGTTAGACTTAAAAATGCCTTCACGAATTACACCCAGACCGATAATATCTGATTTTTCATTTCTATTGATTTCAAAGATATCAGAAGCCCATACCGCAGAATCAGCCACTTTATCAACTTTAATATTTTGATTCGTGATATATCTGTCCCGTAATAACCCTAAGTCGTCCCTGGTTGTAATTTGCTTAATGCAGGTACGATTTAAAGCATTCTTTAATATAAGGCAGTTCTCATTAGTATCGTCATATCCTTCCACACCAACAGCGTTCAGAATTACCGGAACACCTAATTCTTCAGCCAGATAGGTAATCTTATCCAGATATATGTAAAACTTCTGGTATTTATATTTAATAATACCTCCACCTGAAAAAACAACTAGATCCGATGATGCAATCAGTGAATAATCTTCTTCCGTCATATCGATAGTAGTTATTTCATACTCTGTTTGATTCAAATCCTTCATAACCATCTTCAATAAAAATTCGGTACAGTCACTAATAATGACGTCCCCTAAATTCTCGTTATTCTTTAGGCCGATTAACAGTATTTTAAACATAACTACCTCTCTGATTATAATTCTATCCAATGTTCGATTCGGTTTACAACATCCTTTGCTGCCCGTCCAAAGTCCTTCATTCCAACATCCACCAGATAATCCCTGACCCTTTTCTCATACTCAGAAGGCTCGAAGCTTAAGATATTATGAATTAATTGTTCATTGTCTTCAGCAATTGAAAAGGGAAGCTTATAATAATCAACATAAAAGTCACGCTCCACTGCATATTCCTGCACATCAGTTGCATACAGAAAGATAGGATTTCCTGTTAATGCAAATTCACTGATTACACTCGAATAATCCGATATTAACACATCACAAGCCGCTAACAGCTCCTGCATATCGCTATAAAATGATGCATTCAGAACCTTATCTCCCCAATTGGTTTCCTTTGCTTCTTTCGATAGGGAAGGATGCAAACGCAAAAGAGCTCTCCACTCTCCTCCGAAACGTTTTTCCAAAGTGGAAACCAAATTACTGATCTCTAATTGATACGCTTCCAACCCCCGTCCGTTTCTATAGGTCGGCGCATATAACACTGTTTTATAAGATAACGGTAATTTAAAATAATGATAAACTTTTTCTCGTAAATGGGAGTGTTCATTCACCAGAATATCATTTCTGGGATAGCCGCATTCCAATATCTCACCGGTAAAGTGAAAAGCGGAACGATAGATCCTTGTACAGCAGGTACTGTTAGAAATCATTAAATCAGCAATACGATCCATATGCTTTGATGTTTTCTCATATGGCTTATTATTAAAATTTCTCGGATTATCGGCTCCAATCTTCTTCATTGGACCTCCACCGCCATGCCAAGTCTCGATAAAATACTGTGATGTTCTCTTTTTATAACGAGGCAGTTTCCGTTGGTTATCCACCCAGACCTTTGCAGTAGCCAGTTCATAGATTGCCTTCACTGATTCATATTTTACAGCACGAATTTCTTCCGGGAATGTTTCCTCCGGGAAATCCGTCAGCCACACCAGATCCCATTCTTTCTTCCTCTTTAATATCTCTTCGGCAATATATTTGGGATTACAGCCATACCCCTTCCCCACATAATTACAAAATACTATTTTATTTTGCTTCACCGGGAACAGTCTGAACAAATAGAATAGAGTTGTTATCCGGATGTTCAAAAGATGATTTTCTTTCTTCATGGATTTCCTCCGACATAGGATTGATAGAATAACTAAGGTGTATCAGGTGTGCCGGCTTGTCATACTTAAGATCATCCTGTCAAACATTACACTTAAAGGAATCTCTGCTTCCCAGCCGAGGGTTTGGAGCTTTGATGTATCAAGCTTAATCTTCACTGTTGGGTTATAGCCAAATTTCTGTTCATCCTCGATTTTATAGACGAGCTTGATACCGGCCTCCGGATATTGTTCTATTAACAGCAGTGCCATTTCCCTGATGGAAATGGCTGTACTCATGTTAGCAACATTATAGGCCTCACCGTTTACGCCGTTCACAAGAATATGCAGAATCGCCTTAACGGCATCCCTGGTATAGCAGTAATTTCTGACGGTATCCCCCTTCGTATGAAGAACAATATCTTTCTTTTCTATGATGCATCTGGCAAATTGGGCATACACCCTTGTATCATCATACTCAACCCCTGCCCCGAAGGTCTGGGAGAGCCTGGCGATCTTTGCCGGTACGCCATACTGCTTATGATAGGCTGCACATAAGCATTCTACCATACGTTTGCTTTCCGAATAGCTGCTTCTGACACTGATCGGATCGAGGTACCCATAATCCTCTTCCTTTACTGCAGCTAAATCCGGGTCTGTTACACCATAGATCTCCAGAGAAGACAGATACACGAAGCTCTTCACGTTTTTGATCCTGGCCAGTTCCAGCAGGTTCATACTTCCTGCTACAGCGGTTCTTATCGTATCCACCGGTGACTCCACAAAATCCCTGGAGCCCGTAACACTCGCTCCATGAATGATATAATCGATTGTCTCAGTAAACGTAAGCTCTGTTAGGATATCACCTTTAACAAGCTTAAGGTTCTCATCTGACAAAAAGGACTCGAACACCTCCCTGGCTTTATCCATATTCCGTACCAGGGCAATTACCTTGATCTTAGTATTTCTGATATTATTACAGTACAATAGCGCTTTCACCAGTTGGGATCCAATCATGCCGGAAGCCCCTGTAACAAGAACTGTACGATTGTCCAGTTGTTCCAGGGGTAAACCACTTTCTGCAATATGAATTAAATCCTCAGTAAGTATTTTATCCGTAGCCATTTTCGCTGTGTTTCCTCTTTCCATACCATCACTGCCGATCCTAATATAGTTATAATCCGAAAATCTGAGAATTCTCCCTGGCTTCACTGATTGCACGGAATATGTAATAATCAGAGGGCGTTGTTATCTTAATATTCTCATAAGGACCCGCGACTGTCTTCAAGGAGAATCCATAATGGCTCATAATCGATGCAGAATCGATAAAATCATTCCTTCCCTCGGAGACTGCCTGCTCATGGGCTCCTAATAAATCCTTCAGATAAAAGCTTTGAGGAGCCTTTGCCATCATACTCCTGCTTCTGTCGTTGATTCTGTCGATATTCCCATCCTCACTCACAGTGATTACTGTCTCGACCGATGGGGCAACAGTGATAGCTGAACCACACTGCTTCACACAGGCTATGTTATCCGTGATGACCTTTTCATTGATTAAAGGTCTTACTCCGTCATGAACCAGAACAATGGAATCCTCGGAGCATTTCTTAGACAGGATTTTTAAGCCGTTATAGATGGATTCCTGTCCCGTACTTCCACCTTCAACAATCCATTTCACCTTAGTAATGGCATACTGCTTTAGAATACCCTTAAGATATGGAATCCAGGAGGAGATACACACTACAGCGATTGCATCGATTTCCGGGTGATATTCAAAATGCTCTATGGTATGAATAATAATGTCTTTACCATGCAACTTCAGGAATTGTTTCGGTGTCGTATTGCTTTTCATCCGGGTTCCCGCTCCACCCGCAAAGATTAGTACTGTATTCATACTGGACCCTTCCCCTCAATTTTTAATAGTCTGCATATCTCCTGATATAAGTATTCGCTGCCGTTACTGCTTCTTACGGGATCAAATACCTTATCCCTCAGCTTCTGCCTGGCATCGGAATACAGATCCTCTTTCACCGTCAGTTCGGCTTCCAATTCCTCTTCACTGTATACCTTCTTACCCGGTGTGAAGGTTTCGTAATCAAAGTACATTTCTCTGGACTCATTTATATATTCAGAGATATCATAGGGAAAGAACAGAATAGGTTTTCCAGTCAGCAGAAAGTCAAAATATATGGAGGAATAGTCTGTAACCAGAAGATCCACTTGACCTAGCAGAGGATACGGATCTTCTGTCCGGTCAATGATATGGATGTTCTCCCCCTCCATAGCTGCAAATTTATCATATAGCTTTGATTTTGGATGAAGCTTAACCAGGAAAAACATGCTTTCCCGTTTCAAAAACATTGTAAATCGTTTAAGATCCATCACCTCGAAGAATTTTATCTCACTGTCCCGGAAGGTAGGCATATATAGAATCAGCTTATTACCCGCCTTAATATGACATATCTTCTCTAAAGTCTTGAGCTCCTGCTCTGTTGAGATGGTCCTGAATTCCTTATTCAGGATACAGTCATTTCTGGGGTAACCGCTAATCAACACCCGATCTGTTTGAAAGGCAGAGGCAAAATAGGGCTTTAAATAATCCGAGGTTGTCAGTACATAATCCGAGGGCTTCTCATCCGATATTCTCCTGGGTATGGAACAAAACCTCTCCCTCTTTGTTCTGGGATTTCTGATATAATCAAAAAGATTATCCTTCTGTATCTTCTTTAAGGGTATTCCATGCCATAGGTTAATCTTAACTGTTCCGCCGGATAGAGGAAAACAAATATCCTTGGAATAATTATCATACAGATACACCTTGGCCCGCAGGGCATACCATATACCCCTGATACTGTATAGATAATAGCCTTCCAATTGGTTCTCCTTAAGAAACTGGATTACCTCTTTGCTTTTTGATATCCAGACAGCCCGGACTTCTTCTGACCTATATTGGTTCAGATACAGATAGAAATACTTGGGATTATCGGCAAAGCGTGTTCCGAAGGTGCTTCCGATCACCCAAAGCTTCTTATTTCTCGGCATAAGGAAGGACAGGCCATAGAGTAGTAAAGAAAGCAGCTGTCCCCAATATTTGATTTTTTTCCATAGGTTTTTCATCTTCATGTATCCCCATATCCTATATGCCATTACGAAGCTGGTTTTCTATCCATATCAGTTTTGATCTGCTACCACTTCTTTAAGATTGTCTTTCTTTCGATCGGGTCCAGGGCTCTGACAACCGGGTCCTCGTAATAGGAGTCATTCTTCACATGGGTAGTGGAGATCTCCTCAAAGATAGCTCCCTTGACCGAGGTAAAGGAATGCTTCTCCTCCCTAAGCACGGTCTGGATATCCCCAGGCTTTAAGGTTCTCTCATTTCCTTCTATGTTGATCTCCAGATCACCGTACAGCAGCTGGAAGGTCTCTTCCTTCACCTTGTGCATATGTACCGGATGCTTCTGGCCAGGCAGGATGACTAAGAGCTTTTTGCAGTACTCCCGGTTAATGATGCTGATAATAATTGCTCCAACCTGGCGGAAATGCTTCATTCCGTAATGATGGGACAGCTCCACCTCAAAGCTGCTGCCAAGTGCAATCCCTGCTTCATACAGCATACCTTTGGCATCATGGACTACGCTGCGAACAAGTCCGATGTCCGTTATAGTCCTCTTCTCCATTAAGGGCTCGTTCTTCTTATAATCCCTGCTGGCAGTAATGCCTTCATTAAAATCACCACTGGGCATCTGCCTGTCGCCACAGGGCATAGCGAAGAATACATCCTCCGTAAAGATTGGCTCTCCCTGCTTGATATCCCGCTTCAGATATACACCTCTCATCAGGGAATGTAAGGAGTCCACTTCCTCCTGACTTACGTACTTCGTATCCTCCTTCTTCATCTCACATATCGTCTTGGCTTCCAGAATGGATTTCACCCAACAGTCAGCCTGTTCCGGATTCATCGAGTAAGAATTTAAGGTTATGGTTTCCGTCGGAAGTCCGACATGCCTTTCCAGGATTCTTGCTCCTTTGGATACCGCTAACATCGGAACAATATGATCATCGGGTTCCTCATGGCCGGAATAACCGATGGTAATCTCAGGATAACGGCGCTTCATCCTGCTGATAAAATCCAGCTGGAGCCTCTCCTTCGGAGCAGGATATTCTGCTACACAGTGCAAGAAGGCGAATTCACATTTTCTATGGGTAAAGAAGTTATAGATCTTATCGATATCCGATAGGGTCTTACCACCGGTGGATATAATGACTGGTTTTTGTGTTTGCGCAATCTTCGTTAATAAGGGCCAATCCATGGCACTGCAGCTGGCTACCTTAATGATGTCAATTCCCATATCCATACACCAGTCAACGCCGTCCTCGTCAAAAGGTGTACTGATTGCGATCAGACCCTCGTCGTGGATTGCATCCACCAGTTGGTTGAACTGTTCGTAACCCAGCTTGGTACTTAAAAACCTTGGAATATGCTTTGCATCCGTCCTGTCCATATAATCCGGATGGATGAAGGTATCCAGGTTACGGAACTGGAGCTTTACTGCAGCCTTTATATTATATTTCCTGGCAATCCTGCTCATTGCAGTAACAATATCTATTCCATGCTCCAGGCTTCCCTGATGGCTGTTTGCCATTTCAAAGATATACAAATCATCAAAAATATGCTTTACTTCGTTCATGTCTCGTCCTCCTTTTTGTCAGAAAAACAACGGATTGTTTTGTATTTTGTTCAGTATGTCCTCCATGGCTCTGACCGAGTCGGTTACGATTGCTTCCCTGTCCCTGGCCTTTTCAACCATCACGTTATAGAAATCTTTATCTTCAATATATCTCTTAATTACTTCTGTCATTTCTTTATAGTCCTTAACACAAAAGTCCTTCCCTGCTGCTACGGCGATATCACCTGTGCTTATTGTAACACCGGGTTTTCCTTCATGAAAGGCTTCAATAATGGAGAATCCACCACCAAGTCTCCTTGGATTGACGTACAGGTCACAAATCTCCATTAAAGACAGGATATCCTCATAATACCCGATAAAGGTGGAATGCTCTCTAAGACCGGGGTGTCTGTCGCAGAAGTAACCGTAACGCTCAAAATTACCGGCGAATACGATATGGGTACCATGGGAATAGGTATCCTGAAGCATCTCAAAAAAGTCATCATCCACTTCCGTATCCAGCCGTATCCCAACGGTAACCAGAAGAAAACGGTCTGTTGGTAAATTTAAGTCCTCCCGAGAAACCCATCCCTTTTTCTTCTTCAGTTCAAAGGTAAAGGTACTCTCAATTATGTTATTTCTGGTATAACCCCTTGAATAGAGTCCATCCCACTCTTCTTCACTGATCTCTCTGCCAACGACCGAAAATGTCGCTTCTGTCGTTGTCAGGTTAGAGAATGCCACTCCGATAGAGGCTTCCGGAACCAGCTTTCCACATAGGTCTGCTACCATACTTCCATTCCCTATACTAAATATCATTGAGGGCTTTAAAATCCTGATCTGTTCCACTATCTCTCTGATCACCGGAATGGTTGGCATGCTTTCCGACGGCTGATAGAATGGGATTACAAAATCCTTGTACTGATAGGAGGAGCAATTGCTGAACTCAGGTATTACATTGCCAAAGGTGGGGTTGTATACCGGAAAGAATCCCTGATCCGTATATTGTTCCTTCGTATTGATAAACAGAATCCTTTTCCCCAAAAGCTTACCAAGCGTATAGCAGCGTTCCAGTGTCGTTCGGGTAGGTGCATGCCCCTCTGATAAGAACTGTATCGCGAAAATAACAATCAGCTCATTGTTCCGTTCTTCTTTCGGAATCGGTTTCAGCAAATCCTTCAGCTCAGCTTCATATTCCAGGAAGGCATTATGGTAGATCTGTCTTAACAGGCTGCTTGATTCCTGATTTCCGCTTATTTTTTTTGTTAGCGAATATCTTTTACATTGATGCCAAAGGAAAAATTTATTATCTCTGGTAAGTAAACCGCTGTTTGCCAGCTTTAGGAATTCATTATATTGGTAGCTACTCTTTGTAACCTGCATCAGGAAGGAACGCAGGAATAAGGAATGGTAAGGATTACTTTCCTCCAATGATTGGGCTGCATCCTCAAGGATACAACATGTATTATGGAATACAAAAGGGAAATATCCTTTCAGCTCCTCCTCCAGGGCAGTCATCCTCTTAAGTACCAAACCTGCACCTTTCTCCGACATTGAATTCAGCATAATCAGAAGCTCATTCAGACGTTCCCGGTTATAGGAATACATATACTGAAGCCGATCAAATCCCGGAAATCTGAAATCCGCAGGAATTTGCTCCTTGGCATCCAGATTGATAACAACTTTCTGTTCCGCCTGTATCGGCTCAAAAACATAATAGATTCCTTTATAGTAATAATACTTTCTTACAGGATAACTCTCTCCGGAGTGCACAGCACCGCTATTAGCAGAAAAAGTCTCTGTAAGCCCCATATAGTCAAGAGTACTAAACTCTGTACCGTATAAATGTAAGGTGGAAGTGTTTGAATAGATTGGTTTATTCAGAAGCTCACATTCCGAGATGGCTATGTTTGTAATTTCCTGATAAAATCCAAGAGTATGATATTCCAAAGTGTCTGCCTGATGATAAAAAACAAAGCCGTCAAAGACCTGATGGAGCGCACGGTAGACAATCCCAAACAGGCTTTTCATATTGGTGATAAAGATATAGGAATTATCTTCTGAACCACCCTGATATACCTGATCCAATTCATAAAGGACATCCAATGGGTCATGTTGGCTGTTGCAGATATTCGTATAAAGATATACCTCATTACCGTAACTGTCCAGCGCCTCCAGATATGCTTCCAATTGCGGGTCGATATATTCAGAGTCTATCAAACACAAGAACTTATGCATAATTTCTCCTAACCAGATGCTGATCCATCCCATTTTTCTAATTATATTATTTATCGACTTTTTATGCTGTTTTCATAACAAAAAAAATAAGGAAATATCATTTCCTTATTTTTCACTGTCGCTTTATGAAGATAATTTATATTGTTATGTTTCGGTGATGTCATCTATATATTATCTAATATTCCTAAGTATCTCCTTCATCAGTTCCAACGCTTCCGGTTCAGCAATCGTGATTTTATCGATATACTCATAGGCCATCCGGTATTCTCCCAGCAGATTAAGAATATAGGCAAGGTGGTAAAGGGTCTCATCATCCTCCGGAGCAAGCTCGTTGGCAAGCGACAGGAAGGGTATTACGAGCTCCGTCCTGCCTTCCTGTAGGAAGCTCCAGGCAACTCTGTTTAAGAGCTTTACCTTATCGGCAGAGTACTGATCTATGAGGAAAACAATTGCTGTATAGGATACCTGATTGGCCACAATATATTCTATGAAGGATGCAGTATCCTCCGCTATTGCCGTCTCAACCTTCTTGATATGTCTCCTGAGCTGATCATAATGACTCCATATCCGGTCAATCTCCTTAGAGTAGTCAAACAGGGTATGCTGGTTCCGAAGGTTTTCATAGGAGTATATCTGAAATATCTGATCAAAATCAGCTAGCTTCTCACCCAGCAGACACTTGGGATTACTTCTGCAGAAGGAATAATAGACTCTCTTCGCCTCTTCGGTTGTCCCCTCCCTGATAAGCTGTCCCATTTGATTCCATAATAGCTCCACTGCCTTGGCATCCTCAGAGGCACTATCCACATAGATAGCTTCCTCATCTTCCCAGGTGCCGGATACAATCCGGAATATTTCCTGCAGTCTGAACTCATAGCTATGATATTGCCTTACCTTCCGGTATCCATTTTCGGCGATTTCCTTACGTTCTTCCTCATGCTGAAGGTAATAGGCTACCTTTTCCAGTAAATCCTCTTCACTCTCATATACCACCAGATCCCTGCCGATTTCGAAATACCTTGTCAGGTCTTCCTGATAGTTAGTGATCAGGAAACCACCCGCACCAAGAATATCAAAAACACGCAAAGGAATACCGGACTTAATGGTACGTACCGTAAAGTTCAAATTAATTCTGCTGTATCGGAACACTTTTGGCATCTCATTGTAATAATCAACATGTCCCCTATTCTGTACCTTTGCTAAATCTGTGGAATCACTGTCCGTATAAATGGCTACTTCAGAAACCTCGGATAGTAGCCCAAGCAGTTTCCGCCGTTCCAGACTGGTAATCTTGGTATTCAAAAAGCGATCTGCAAAGATATCCTTGATATTTCCCACGAAATTACTGCCCGGCTTTATGGCGATATACTTCAAAAGCTCTTCCATGACTTCCTCTGTCAGCATATCTCTGATGAAATTATAGCCATGAATCTTCATCTGAGCTCTCATAATACCTTCAAAATAGCCCTTCAGATAGTCCGGGAGGTTTGCTATCTCGTCAAAATGGTTCCTTTTCTCATATAAGCTTCCGACAAAGGATACCTCAGACCGATATCTTTCCCTCTCCTCCTGCGTTGCAGTAAGTCTCTCCAGCCTTTGTGTATTAACAGCTAACGGAAGATAATATACGGTATCTGCCTTTAGCTCATTTTTCATTTGCGTATACAGATGACGGTCAAAGATAAAGATATAATTCACCGCATTATAGATTGTCTTGGAATTCAAGTTGATCAGTGGACTATCCCATACCCAGGCAATGTATTTGATGCAGAATTTATTGCAGGTATTAGAGATCACCTGGAAGAAGTTAAAGGAAATTACATAATCATATCTTTTCAGCCGGAAAAGTCCCTCTAGCTTCTGCTCGAAGGCTTCATCCTTTTCGTAGTCCTTAAACACATATCTGATTTTGTCGACCCTGTGTCCCAGATAAGTCAGGGTTTCTTCCAGATCCCTTTGCCCAAAGGTATTCCATTCATATAGTAATATATTCATAGTAAAAGCCCCTTCAGGTAATCCATATCAATCATCTTATCATCAACATAATAATCCGCATTCGGCTTTCCAAAATGAAGCTCATGATAACTCAGTCCCCATTCCTTTAGCTGCTGTTCTGTAGTAGACTTCCAATCGATTCCGGTAACATACCCACGGGCAGTCAGGAGAATGATTCTATTACCCATCTGATACAGCTTATTGATAGCTCTGATCATTTCTTTGTTTGGTTCCGCCAGACCATAATCGTTCTGTGGCTGAAGCTTCGCAATTACGCCGTCGATATCAAATACGAAACGTTTTCCACCCTGGGCCATCATAAGATATGCCTCTGCTTTTTTAAATTCCTCTTCGGTATCAATATCGTAATTTTTCTCCATCTCATAGCCATAGATGCATTTTCCGGTCATTGAGTAATTTTCCAATATTACACGTCCCCGAACCACATCGACACAGGCATTCTGGTAATATACCTTAGGCAGGATCTGTCTGGGCATATTATAGCATTCCGGAATATCCTTCATGATAGGGGACAGGAGGCCCTGTGGGTCCTTATGCCACATCTTATAGGGTATTTCCTTCGCAGGAGCAATGGACCGGACGGAATCAGCTTCCGGATTCTGCATCAGCATCTCGATCATATGATCAATATCTTCAATGTTTCGGATAGGATAAGTAGGTCTCAACTGTACCACGATATCAGGGATTACTCCTTCTTTCTCCTTAAGAAATGTTAGGCAGTGATGGAACACCTCGATATCCAGGGCTGTATCCGATGCAAATTCCGAAGGCCTGAGAAAAGGAACTTCGGCACCATACTTCCTTCCAATAGCAGCGTAATCCTCAGAATCAGTACTCAAAATAATCCTGTTGATATATTTGGACTTCTGGGCATGTTCTATGGAATAAGCCAGCATCGGTTTGCCGGCCAGGTTTCTGATATTCTTATGCGGCACTGATTTTGAACCGCTCCTGGCAGGTATAATCGCTACTACGTTGTTCTTATTATTTAATGAATCTAAAGGATTTCGATTATCTGAACCAACCATACTGCCTCCTAAAGAATGAATTTATAATCATTTTTCCTATGCCAAAGGATGGATTCTATCCTCAAGCTCCTTTATACCATCGGCATACAAAAGCTTGATTCTGTCAGCAGACTCTATAATTGCTTTATAAATCGTCTTTGCCTGTTCATAGGTAGCCAGTTTATCCTTTTTGGCATCTTTTGAATATTGATATAGGCCGGACAGCTGGTCTGAAGTAGCTGCAGCGATATCCCAGTCAATTAGTTCATAAACCGGCTTTGCTTCCATTGTATTATTATAGTTGCTTAACTTCTGATTGTTTTGAATACTGGAAGGTGTGTCAAGGACTGATTTCTTATATTTGTTAATCAGCCTGTCACATAAAACCAGGGCCTCTGCTGCATGGGCATTGATTTCATCCAGTTCGCTGATATCCTGTTTGATCAGCTTAAGCAATAATGGGATCTCATTCTTTTTAATAGTAGGTTCAAGCTGCGAAACAATACGATTGCAATCTATCTCTTCTACACAGTATTGATCAATCGCAGCTTTTAGAGTCATGATGGTGGTTCCATTTATTTTAGCACCACCTTCTGTGGCATCGATTACTTCATCCCCATCAAAGAGATTTACCGCGTCTTCAAACCACTTAATATAAACATACCAGTCGTATCTGGTTTTAATCGGATTGCCATAAATATCCTCAACAATTTCTAAGGAGGATCCTGCATTACTGTAATCCACGGAGACTCCTCCTGCATGTGTTACATCTCCTGCATAAGCCAAATCCTGACCAACCAAAATTATTCTTTGAAAGCCCAGGGTCTCACAGATAGAAAAGGCACCTGTAGCTACTGATCCCCCGGAATGCAGAGTACCCGTTTCCTTTCCAAGTCTTTTATAAACTGTTTTGATATAGCCCTCAAGATTATAAAAGATAAGATTCTTCTGATTGCTCGAAAGATGTGATGGACGTGAGTCAAATCGGCAGAACATAGGAATCTGACTGCATCTGGGGTCCTGGAGATGCTTCATGCTCTTCTTTGGATCCAGGGTCACAATAAAGACAGGTATAATATCATGGGAAAGGAGATATTTCATCGCAGTATCTACAGCAAAGATGACCGCCTTCCCCTTCGCTCTTTTTAGTTCTTCGATATTCTTATCCAGGGAAGGGCCCGCCGCAACTATGACCGCCGGGATGTTCCTTGGGAATTTCCCCTTAATGTCGGTAATTACATTGCTGTGATATAGATATCTTATATTTTTCATCGTGTTTGTAATCAAAAGTCTGCTAATTGCTACATCTGTGTTTTTATTGACAACAACTTTGTTTATATTATCCTGCAGAATCTTATGGAATAGCTTTGCACTATCACAAAAAATCTCATTATACCGAGGATGGCTGCAGAAAATCTGTGATTTCAGATTGATCCAGTCCACATGATTGCTGAGCAGATTCCTGATCTCTATATCATTGATTCCCTCAACCGTAATGGATACATTTGTTGCCCCAAGAATGTCTGACATATCATAATTCTCCAGGACATGGAAAAACAAATCAGAACAAGGCTCATAAATCAGCAGCAAGCCCTGGCCATTCAGCTTTCTTAGAATTTCCCGTGCAAATACTCCATTCCCAAACCCAAACATAGCAACAATAATACCGATGTTTTTCATTTCAAACTGTCCTGCCCACCGTTCTGCTTCATGGGTAGGGGAATAGCTGCTATTCAAACGGTATGGGACTGACCGGAAGATGATGGTTAACGCAGTATCTCCATCCAGCGCCGGAATCAGTTCCACATGATCCAGAGTATTATGGTTGGAATAAGAGGGCGTCTCCAGGATTTTGCTGAACAGATACTGCTTTGTTCTTTCCATCACTTTCAGATTGCTTTCTAAATAACTCATAGTTGGTCTCCTGTAAAAGTATTTTCGTGTACAAAAAACTCATGGGCAATGCGAATACCACATATAGAATTTCTTACTATGGTATTCGCATTGACCACGATGCTATCCGTTAACCGATGACTTCAAGTAATTGTCCGCCAATTTCATAGACAAGTATATCAGCCAACAGGACACTATCCTTTTCTTCCATTGCTTTCATCGCATTCGTTAGATTTTCAATTAACCTTTTTTCCTCAAAGCTCAGTTTGTTTTCCTTTGACAGAGCAAACAAGCTGTCAGCCACTTTCATGATGTTATTCAAAGTAATATTTAATTTTTCATATCCCATATTTAATTTTTCCTGATATAGGCAATCTGCAACTTCAACTATTTCTCTTATCACAAGTCTGATCTGTTCTGTTAGCATGTTAAGCTCCCATCTGTATAATTTATAAAGCAAAGGTGGGGCTGAAGATCAGCCCCACCTTGGATTTACTCTGCGTTAAATTACTGTAACAGTGATAATACGCCCTGAGTTGACTGGTTAGCCTGTGCAAGCATTGACTGAGCTGCCTGCTGAAGAATGTTGCTCTTGGAGTAAGCTACCATTTCTTTTGCCATATCAACGTCACGGATACGGGACTCAGCTGCCTGTAAGTTCTCAGATGTGTTATCTGCATTAGCGATAGTATGCTCTAATCTGTTCTGCAGAGCACCAAGCTTGGATCTCTGGGTAGATACAGCCTTAATAGCAGCATCTAATACTGATAACTGAGCAGTAGCATTGCTATAATCAGAAACACTGCTTGCTACAGTAGTAATGCTAAGTCCAGTAGCTGTCATGTTCTTGATCGTGAAGGTAATCTTCTGGCCCATGTTAGCGCCAACCTGCAGGTTCTTGTTGGTGAAACCGCCACTTAATAATACAGTGGTATTGAACTCTGTCTGCTTAGCGATACGGCTAACTTCACAGGTTAAAGCAACAAGCTCTTCCTTGATAGCAGTACGGTCTGTGGATACGTTAGTATCATTCGCTGCCTGAACTGTTAACTCTCTCATTCTCTGAAGAATGGAGTGAGTCTCGTTAAGAGCACCTTCTGCTGTCTGGATTAAGGAGATACCATCCTGAGCATTAGCGGAAGCCTGATCAAGACCTCTGATCTGTCCTCTCATCTTCTCAGAAATGGAAAGTCCTGCCGCATCATCACCAGCGCGGTTAATTCTGTAACCGGATGATAACTTCTCAGTAGATTTAGCCATGTGTCCGCCTGTGATTCCCAGCTGTCTGTTCGTGTTTGCTGCTAACATATTGTGTTGTACTATCATAAATAATTCCTCCTTGAATGATTGGTAGCTTCCATGCTACTCATTATTTTAGTTAAATAAATTTCCTTCCGAGGCTCTCAGGCCGTACGTACCTTCGAAACGAGGAGGAAATATTATTTTACTTGTAATATATATCGGTTTCTTTAGGAAAAACTTTATACTATTTTGATTAGATTTTTAATTTTTTTTGTCGAGAAAATAGGATTCACCGGGTTGCTGGTTCATCGCACTTTTATAATAACTGTTTGCCATCTTACTGCTGACTTTAAAATTCTTGATCTCTTTCTTCTTGCCTTGAAAGAACTTCTGGAATCTGCTCGTGTTCCTGAGCTCCATAGCCTGAAGCCTTGCACTCTTCTCTGTAACCGACCGGATCAGCTCCTGAAGCCCTATGATCTGATCCTTGTATTGCTCTTTATTTACTTCAAATGCTTCTTTCACATGGTGATAGACCTTTTCAAAGCCTTCATCCAACTGGTTCAGCTGTATAATGCCGGCTTCCTTCTCAGAAAAGGTGGTTTCAAGACTTTCCATATCGGGGGCTTCAGAGGATAGAATTTCCTCCTGCTCCCCGGTCAATCGGATCAAGCGTTCCAGAAGTTCAACCTTTCTCCGTAACGTATCCGTTAATATATTAATATATGTTCTGTCTTCCATGGATTGACCTCACCTTTTATTTCTATTATCTTGCTAATTTCATTACTTCCTTCCAGGTATCCCGCATTCCCCTGATATGTTCCAGGACTTCCTCCAGGATGCCGGAATCCTTCCGGATGTTTGCTGTTATCAGCCGACTGTACAGATAATCATACACGTTGTCAAAGTCTTTCGCAACAGGATATTTAAAATCCAGGGTTGCTCTCAGATGTGTAATGATTTTCTCAACCTTAATTATATTAATATTTGCCTTATTCATATCCCTATCCTCGATACCAAGAATGGCAATATTACAGAATTTAATCATACCTTCATACAACATCAATGTTAATTCTGCCGGTGTTGCTGTGTTGACTTTATTACTTTGGTATGTAAGTGCTGCATTCATCTGCATGTCTATTCCTCCATTACTTAACTGTTTTATTGCCCGCCGCCCAGACCACCCATCATAGCTGCCAGCTGATTACCCTGGGATTGCATCTTAGACATAGCTGATTCCATTTCGGAAAATTGTTTATAATACTTATTCTCCAGTTCCGTCAGCTTCTTCTCCTGCAGATCGATCTGCTTCGTGTATCTTCTCTGTTCTTCTACCATCAGCTTGTCGTTATAGAAGGTCAGTGCACTTCTTACGTTCGGGATGGATTTCATCTTGTCGTACATTTCATCGTAAAGTTTCTTTGAAATCCCGGACAGAACAGCGATTACCTTATCCGGTTCTTCGTCGATTGCTTTTCTTAATTTATCATCTTCAGCTGAATAGACCGGATCATCCTTATCCCCATAGATATGTAATAACCCTCGCTCCAGATAATCCGTTGAGGTTTGGATTCCAAAGCTCGAAAGTGCATATTTCTTATCATTCACCTCTACACTGGACATCATGGTCGATCTCATAACATCGGTCAGTGATCCAATGGTAGAATCCCTTCGAAGAATGGAATCTTTAATCTTTGTCTCCCATTTCGTAACCTGTTCATCCGTCATGGCTTCCTTCTCGTCATCGCTTAACGGATCATAGCCTCTTGAGGACTCTGCATTGTATAGAGTATTCATCTCCTTCAGGAGGGTATTATAATTTTTAATAAAGCCCTTTACCATATCATAAACTGCCTGGGTATCCTTCGTTACATTAAGGCTGATGGTCTGGTTTTCATCCGCACCCTTCAGGGTCAGTTTCAGCCCATTAACGGAAATTGTATTCGTAGATCCCTTGATACTGGCACCATTGTAGATTACTTCGCTATCTGTTGCTGCTGATAAGGTAGAAACGGTCGAGTCAGGATTAACCTTGGTACCATCCGGATTCAAAGCATCGAGACCCAGCTTGCTAAGCAATGCGTCCGCATTTGCACCGCCTCCATCAGTTGCGGAGAGCCGGAAGCTGCTCGCAGTACCGCTCTGAGCCGAGCTGAGGAAAAGCCGGCGTTTGGACGCATCAAAGCTGGCATTCATTCCTGCCTTCTTTGCTGTATCAATAAAGCTCTGTATCGTAGTATCTGCTGTAACAGTCAGTGTCTTCACCTTGCCAGCCGTACCCATACTGATTACAGTTCCTTCGGTGACACCGAGGGTAGACAGCTTCGTAGAAGCAGTGGGTTGAATAGGTTGGTCATTCTCATCTACAGTGATACTTCCTCCGGTTAAAAATTGAGATTTAGCCAGACTCTTGATCACCAGGGAATGAGCACCCTCTGGAGCCGTATTATCAGCAACGACACTGACAAGACTATCATTAGAGGTTGTGATCTTCTTCGTATTGTAGCTTCCCTGAAGCTTCATCTTGTTCAGATCATCCGTATATAATTTGTATAGTTTGGTATTCAGATCCTTCCATTTCTCCTGTTTCCAGGTAAGTAAGGTCTGCTTATCTTCCACTCTCTTATTCTTCAGTTTTTGAGCATCAACCAATTCCTTGACTAATGTCTCCGTATCCATACCTGATATTAATCCGCTTAAACGTACTGGCATTTAAAACCTCCTAACTGTCGTCGATACCCGCGAATTTGGGCGTCAGCACAAATTTGCCATGTGAAAATGCTTTTACTTCACACTACTTCCTAGCTGCCGCTGCAGGCTATCTTCTCTCATCAATCATGATACCTGCCAGCTCCCACATCTTCTCGAGCATCTCCAGTGTTTCTTCCGGCGGTATCTCCTTAATGACTTCCATCGTATCCTCATCCATAATTTTAATAGAAACCCTTTTGGTCTCCTCATGATAAGAAAACTCGCACCTGGTCCTATGGTTTTTCATCTTATTGTTTGCTCTGGAAATAGCGTCTTTGATCTGTTTCTCTGATGCGCTCTGTTCCTTCTGGCCCTTCTCTTCGTTCTGATTGCCTCCGTTAGCCTTAAAAACTGCCGGAACATCACCAACATTTATATTAGCAGTTCCTGTGTCTTGAATTGCTACTTCATTCGTTTTATAATCCGGCTTTACCATACTTCCTGCCGTATTACGATATGAAGATCCGCTTAAAACATCCAATGCCATGATTCATACACCTCCGTGTGCTGATAATTAACTTCGACCTATATCCTGCCGGTCCTGTCCTCCATGACTGCAATCTATTCCGACAGATACTTCTATTCTATATATCGGTAAACTTCGTAAATAATTTATACCCGTTATCGACGAAAAAGAAAAAACGTAAAAAAGATCAACAAGATGAACCGGCAAACCGGCTCACCTGTTCTGTATAAAATGTGCAGACCCTGCTGCAACAATCTATACCATCCTTTTAACGTCAGTTTTCTTTCAACTATAAAATTCAAATGCTAATGTATAGTGGAGTCTCGTCCGCTACTGGAACAGCTTCTTTAGTACCTCATCCGTCACCTGGGACTGTGCTGCTTCCTTATTGGATTCCTGAATCTGCAGATAAATCTCTTTCCGATAGATCGGAACGGACTTTGGTGCGTTGATGCCAATCTTAATCTGATCACCCTTTACTTCCAGAATGGTGATCTCAATATCATTTCCTATCATAATGGATTCGTTGATTTTTCTTGACAGGGCTAACATTATAAGTCCCCCTTTGCTGCCTTTTTTGCTTGAAGCTTATCATAAAAGTAATACTGGATCTCATAATCCGAGTTCTCCACGATAATCTGGCATGCCTTCCTTGTATCCGCATTCATGATAAAGGGGGCTTTCAGATTTGCTGACATCCTTGTAATGTCACTCGGTACCGTAATGGATACCAGAACCACGATGTTATCATTGTTCAGATCTCCAAGGGGCTTTAGTAATTCGTCCTCAACCTCCGGATTATAATCCTCCTTCAGAACGAATGGGCTTATGACCGGGATCGCAAGTGCGGGTTCCTCCAGACTCTGCAGCCAGGAGATGTCCGGTCTTTCTTCACCCTCATTATCATATAGCAGAGTATAGTTTTTATAATTCGAAAATCCTAATATACCGTCTGTAAAATTAATAATTTTATTCTCTTCCAGATCAATTTCTCCAAAATGCTTTGTCTTTACCAACATCTGTTTTGCCTTCCCTTCTCCCATGTTAGCATGGGATTTCTTTCCCTATATTATACAATATCCGACAATGAAACGCATCAAAATTTTATAAGAAATCCAACAGGGAATTCTGTACCGCTTTCGCTGCAGCAGCCAGTGATGCATTATAAATCGTTTGCGCGGAATTATATCTTATGACTGTGTCCACCAGGTCTGCATCCTCGTTTTTAGATAGCAGATCTTCAAAATCCACCTGTTGGCTGGACAGTCTGTTCTCTGTAAGCTCCAGACGTACATAACGGCTTCCGAGATCAGCGACTGCTACATTGACTCTGTCCTGCTCCTGATTCGTCATCGTGATTCCCTTTTGGAAATAATCCTGCATGATTTCCTTCTTCAATTCGAGATCCGTATCCATCTGCTCCTTGAGCTTCTCGTATCTTTGCCGGTCCTCTTCAGAGAGAGAGTCATCCTTTAGCCTTTTTTCAACCTCTGCGATCATACCTTCCACCTGCACAACTTCATTTACGCTGTTTAGGATGTCGTCAACACCCCTTCCGACCGAATGACGCATGGCATCCGAACCTTCAGTGTTGATGGTCAGCTTCTGGTTATAATTAATCTCATATTGTATCTGCTGTTTTTCTTTCCGATAAGTAATCGGATCCTGCTCAGGCTTACTGTGATCCGTCATCACACAATTAAAATAGTGTTCCGGCTTCAGCTCACCCTTTTGGAATCCAGACTTTGAATAATCGACTCTGATATCCTCCGCCGTGCGGAATTCCTCATAGACATCAGGTGCCAGGATCAGTTCACCGGTCTCGCTGATAAAATTCATCGTGCCATCGGCTGGTTCATATGCATCAGGATCCATCGAGGACTTAACCACAATATTTGTGTGATCAAAAGGCGGTGTCATCTCCACCAGTTCACCATCCGCGTCAAGTTTCTTGTATCGGATATCCCCGGGAGGAGTGGCACCATCCAGCTTATCATAGGCAAGCTGTATTCTGTAAGTATTCAACAACTGAGGAGGTTCATCCAAATCTGCACCCGAATCATAATCATTCAGATCATAGCTTCCCGTAACCTTGGAACCGATCTGAATCTGCTTTCCCGAGAAGCTCTCCGTGATACGATAACTCAATTGTTCCGTATCCTCGGTGAAGATCAGGGAGCTGTCTGTTTTATAACCGGTAAAGACATACCTTCCTGCATAATTTGTATTTCCTTCCTGGTAGATCTGATTTCTCATCTCACTCAGGTTCTGGACGATGGAGGATCTGTCCTTTGCGGTCAGGGTATCGGAGCTTCCCTGGACACAATAAGTATTGACCTGTTTCAGGATATCATTTACTGTTTTGAGGGCGCTTTCAGTCACATCCATCCAGGACATGGCATCGGGAATGTTTTTCTCATAATATTGATTGATTTCAGAGAGATTCGTGCGGAGCTTTAAAGCTCTTACAGCAATAATCGGATCATCGGAGGGCTTCTGGATCTTCTTGCCGGTGGAATATTGCTGCTCAAGATCTGTCATATTGAGTTTATTTCTGTTGATGTTAGTCATCATGTTATTGGTCATCATCTTATTTGTAATTCTCATATCCATTCCTCCTTTGTCCGTAACCGTGTACTCCAATAGGATCCGGCCAGTGCTCAGATCTTAGTCCAAAGCCTCTATGTGCTCTAAGCTCCCATATAGTTGATCAGTTTATCATAGATTTCATCCATAACTGATATCACCTTTGCAGACAGATTATATGCATTCTGGAACTTAACCAGATTCATGGTTTCTTCATCCAGATCTACACCCGAAACCGACAGACGCTGGTTCGTGATTGTCCCGAGGATATCTTTCTGGTTTTCATATAGATTCAATACCTTCTTTGAATCGATACCGATATCTGCTACTAATATCTGCATATAACCGGTGGGGCTTCCTTGTTTGAACATGCTCTTGTCGGACTTCAGAGCAATCAGCCTGTCGATTACATCATTATTTTCCTGACCGTTCACTACATCTGTTGCAGCTGCCAGAAGTTTGGGATCCCCTAACAACTCCTTAGTGATGGTGAAGTTTTCCGCTGTCATAAAATAGTAGGTACCAAAAAACGGCTGGTCTTCGGGAACAGTTTCAAAATAACCTCCCGTCTGGGAATTGAAGTTGTAATAATCATAGTATTCAGCCTCATCCGAGCCTTCATAGGGTCCGTATACATAATTGCGCCCATTGATTTTATTGGTCGCATTAAAGAAATCTATTCCCTGTTTCCCTGCAATATCTTTCCCGGTTCTGTGTACTTCATTGAAGGTCCTGGCAAAGGTTCGGATGAACTCATTCATCTGATCCATATAATAAGGAATTCCTTTATAGTCAATGCTGTCCCCTACCGCTGCTGTGACATCAAAAGCATCAACCACGATAGGTTCCTCCAGCTCAAAGGTATAGCTGTAAGCCCCCGTAACAGGGTCAATATTTACTTCAAAGCCGCTGTAGAAGTATTCGTGGTTACCGATGGTCAGCTTGCCATTCTCAGGTATATTCAGCTTATTTACATCGTTGATATTCGTTCCGGTCATCGTTACATAGCTGTCCCCGGCCAATGCATTCATACTGCCCCTTAAATTCAGCTGGTTATTACCGTCCCTGACTTCAAATAATGCCTGGATTGTTCCTCCGAGGGTGGAGCTTCCGGTATCAAATCTTTGACCGTTCTGCCAGGCGATATCATATAGTCCGCTGATATCATTCTGGTTCTGTTGAACCTTTCTCGGAACAACCTGCAGAGTGTTGAAATTGCCTCCATCCACCAGGGTCTGACCATTCATCTTTATCACATAGCTGGTAATACCGATGCCTGCACCCACTGTTTTTTCAGTTACAGTGATATTAGCGATCTCTGACAGCTCATCTACCAACAGAGCTCTCTGATCGCGGAGATCATTGGCAGTACCTCCGTTAACCTCCAGAGTATTGATCTGTTTTGTGAGAGCAGCAATCTGTTGTGCGGTGGAATTTACCTGCTCTACTTTATTCCTGATTTCAAAATTACAGTCCTCCTGGATACTTTTCAGGCTTTCTGACATGGAATTGAAGTACTCCGTCAGGCTCTTGGCATAATTGATTACCTGAGTCCTTACCGTGAGGCTTGAGGGGTCCTTCGATAATTCCTGCAAACTGTTATACATGGAATCGAAGGTTTTGTTGAAGCCCTCCACACTGACCTCATTAAAGCAATTCTCTATCTCCGACATATAATGGGATTTACTCGAATATTCACCGAATATTGTACTGTTTTTCCAATACTTAATATCGTAATACTCGTCCCTGAGCTGTTCTACACCGGTTACACTTACTCCTGTCCCTGCCATGCCGTAGGTACTGTTCAGCTGTAATGCTTTACCGGCCTTCTGTCCCATAACCTGCCTGGTATAGCCTTCCGTCTCTGTATTGGTTATGTTATGTGCAGTAGTATCAAGTGCTGCCTGATAAGCATATAACCCTGTTTGACCGATATTTAAACCGAAAAATGTGGATGACATGTTCAATCACCTCTCTTTTGCTAAAATGCGAAACTGTCTCTTTCTCTTAATTGTGCATACAGCAGATACACAATATATACATGCCTGAAGTTTCGAAATTATCTACATGTATCTTCACTTACAGATTGTTGATGATATGTTCCAGCATCTCGCTGACGACATTGACATATCTTGCAGATGCATTATATGCATGCTGGTATTTGATCAGATTCGTAAGTTCTTCATCGGAGGAAACCCCGGTCACCTCAAGTCTCTGGTTATCAATGCTTTCCACCATGGAAGCCTGATTATCGCGAATTGTATTGAGCCGCTCGCCCCGGTTTGCTACCTCTGAGATGAAGGAGGTATAATAATCATTAAAGTTATTTCTGGTCAGCGTATTCGGTGACAGCGTACTGAAGGGCTCCTGCCATGCGGTCAGCAGTCTCTTTGCCGTCTCGATATCATATTCCCCGGTCCCGGCATTGGAGGATAGCGGAATAATCGAGTAGTTCTGCAGAATCTTGCGATTTACTTCTATCTCCCCTAAGGTGAATAGAGAATAGTTGTCGGAAGGTTCCTCCGCCTGGTAAACCCGGGCTGTGATAAATTCATAGCCTCCCAGACCGTTTTCTATTTCTATTTCAGTATAATCACTGTAACGGTCCACGGACTTTCGGCTGAATAAGCCTTCACCCATCGTCCTGTCAGCATCCATGCCAATCGGAGCTTTCTCCTCATCCAGGATCTTTATTTTCGTGCCATCGGCTAAGGTCACTTCCCTGTTCGGACTTAGGATATCATTCACCGTTGTGACAATCCCATGGATTAACTGGTCAAACTGTGCCTGTACCGCCATAATAACGGAAGGATTAATCCTGTTGTTATAATCCCTGACAGCATCCTGATACAACTCTTCCGTTTCAAACCTATCCTTGACCGGAATATCCGTATAATTAGCCTGCTTATAGCCTCTTGCTATCAGCAGTCCCTTCAATGATCCGATATCCGTATCATTCAAGGAGGAGGGTGCTTTATCGAGGTTAAACACATCCGAATTACCATGCGCAACCCAGACAGGTTTTAGCATCTCGGTCTTGTCGTTCATTCTTGCCGTATCCATCCGAAACACAGCATCCTCTGTTACAAAGGGTACTCCCTCCAGATTTACCGTCACGATACCGGCCGTGTTTTCCTTATATGTAATCCCTGCCGTCTTACCCAGTTCATCCAACAGCAGATTTCTCTGATCCCTTAAATCATTTGCTTTTTCTACGCCAGTACTTTCATATTGTCTGATTTTTATATTAAGATTCTTTATTTCATTTCCAATCTCATTGATTCGTTTCACCTGGTTGATAATCTGGGTATTAAGATTGATCTGATAATTATTCAATTGCTTTGAGATATTCTCTGATCGTTCAACGAAGGTGACTGCCGTCTCAATCAGGGAAGCCCTTGCTACGATATTATCCGGTTCCTTGCAAAGCTCCTGCAAGGATACCCAGAACTCATCCAGCGAATCCTGAAAGGCCACACCCTCCAGCTCTCCAAACAGGCTTTCTACCTCCTGTACGGCCAGAGTCTGAGATTCATAAAAAGCCTGTCGGCCAGATTCCTGGCGATAGGCTTGGTCCAGGAAGGAATCCCGCACCTGCTTCACGGTTGCAAAGTTTGCTCCCAAGCCTTGCTGCATGGAGGAGATATAGG
>JAEZJW010000102.1 GCA_023415595.1 Bacillota bacterium | reverse complement strand
ATCTTTTGCTTCTTGTTCTTTGCCGAGCATCCTTAAAAGAAGAACAACAGCTTCCGTCCTGGTGGGGGCTCTGTCGAGCTCAAAACCTTTGTTTGTTCCGGCAAAAAGGCCAAGGTCTCTAAGGATGGTTGCTTCCTGCTCCTGCGTGAGCGAAGCTGAGGTCGCAGTGACTGCCGAGGCTAAGGTGAGCACCATTGTCAAAAACAAGATAAGCGATACAGTTTTCTTTGGCATAAAAACGTCCTCCTCAAATTGTAGATTATTATTGTCAATTCCATTTTAAAGCATGTCCGGCAAAGTATACATTCATACTTATATACAATTATAGGACACGTTTTTGCCTTTGTCTATATAACACATCTTTGTATGGACTGGTTCCCGTCTTTATTGGTAAATGCCCGCTTCAAAGCTCAGAGGCTTTGCTTATGATAATGAGCGCCGTCATACACTGCTCAAATGCCGAAAATTTCATTGACCGGCGCCTCCAGATTTTCAAACCAATAGGATTGAATCACTTCGTCCTGTCTATATGTGATGTGGGCATCAATACCAAAGTCCTTAAAGCCATAAACGAGTACGGTTTTCTGCGTGGGGTCGACTACCCAGAACTCCTTTACCCCGGACAGCATGTATGTGTTCAGCTTGTCAACCATATCCCTGGAACGGGTACTGCGGGAAAGGATTTCTACAACAAGGGAGGGCGTCCCCATATAGCGGCCTGTTTCAGTAATATTACCCTCCACGTCACAGGCAATTAATAAATCTGGCTGCATCACATCCGGATTCTTAAAATCTTTTTTAAAGAAGTGTACATCAAAAGGGGTGTAGAAAGCTTTGCAGTTCTTTCCTTTCAGATAATTTCTGAATATCATATACAAATTCCCTGAAATATCCTGATGAAATGTACTGGGAGATGACAGGAGCACAATCTCACCATTGATGTATTCCATGCGAAGATCACTTTTTCCATATATTTCCATAAACTCCTCATAAGAAACCTTTTTACCCCCATACTGATAATCAAGAGCGTTTTCCTTCACTGTAAAATACCTTTCAATATCTGTAATATAGTGTGTGAGACGAATGGCCTTTTTACCATTTTTCGAAATAATGACTTCCTGATCTTCACTTGCAATACTCAAGTACTTTCCGAGATTTTGCTTTAGTTCAGTAGCCGTAATAACAGGAGTATCTTTTTCCATGCCTTCACCGCCTTGTTAACTAATTTCGTACGGTTAATACGTACAATAATCATACCATATCGTACGGTATTACACAAGAAAATCAGTTCATTTCGTCGTTTGTATTTACTTATGTTGGAAATAAAGCTACACTATTTATAAAAGTGCGATTCTTTACAATCTCAATATACACGTCGCATTTGTATGTTTATCATTCCGTTCTTCCCTCACCTACTAGTTAATTAAACTCTACCTGTACCTATTGCAAAAAAACCAGTTCTTCTACACTCTTTTTAGGTCTTAATTTTACGTTTTCACCCGAATAACCGAAAGCAATGTTTATAGTTTGCCACACTCTGCTTCAACCCATATATGAGCCGGTACTTCTTCAAACAATTCGAACCCCAAAGAATAGGCAAGTTTCTGGGATTCCGTCCGATATGCCCATGTGCACCAATCCGGCTCTATATTTTTATCTAACAATTCTTTGATTAACATAGTTGATGCTCTTTTTGCATACCCCCTCCCTCGATAGTTTTCCTCAACAAAAACGTCAATTTCTGCATGTCCTTTTCCAAGCATAAATCCAGAGCAATACCCAATGCACTTTTCATCCTTGAACACACGGCAGACTGGATATAATGATTTAGCTCCTCCTTCTTTCTCATAAAACAATTCATACTTAACGTCCTGGAGAATTATACTATCAGCTTGTCGAAGAAACTTATGCTTATTCAGAAGGAATGTTTTTCTCAAATCCTTTAATCCATTATGTTTACAGAATACTTCACCAAGAACTCTATCCCACCTTTCATTAGGTGAAAACACAACTGCTTCCTTTTGCTCCAAATTAACAATATATTGTTTGAAAATCAATTCATCCAGCAAATCTACAGCATTCTTTACTGCTGTATCTCCAGCAACAAAATGAAATGCAAATGGTGTAAATAAAACTGCTATCTGAGGATTATTTTCCGAATCCACATATAGTTCTCCATCATACTGTCCTTCCAAGGAAGAATATATTGCTGGGATATTATGTTTATAAATGCTAAACAATTGAAGATACTTTTCCTTGTTTTCTACTTTATTCATTTTCACCCTCCATCGCCCAGGATGTAATTATATTGGTAAGTGACGCCTCCCCTTTTTTATTCCATCAGGAGTAAAAAGCATGCCACGTTTCATAAATCCTTCTGAAAGGAAAAAGTTAATTTCTTCGAAATCATCTGTCCCTTTTCTATTAATATTCAATTCAAATAATAACATGGAGATTAATGGATAGAAAGCTAATAAACAATTATAGTCATTTTCACATACCTCTGGCTTGCATGATCTTCTATCTTCACCGGCTTGATACTCACATCGCAGAATTAAATTGACTTCCTGCAGCAGCCCCTCGTACCGAAAACAATTATACATGATTATTACATTTATTTCTAATATTCAAAATGATATAATCTTGCCCATAGATTGTTAAGAAAGTATTTTTCACTCGAATCATCATATTCTGTGATGGCTCAACACACCATAATGGAGGTACTATATGCGTTATGAATTTAGTTTTTATAAGGATGAGGATTTTGATGGAA
>JAEZJW010000052.1 GCA_023415595.1 Bacillota bacterium | reverse complement strand
ACTTCAAGATACAGATTTCCTATCTATATGGTGATACTTGAATCAAACTAAAACCAAGTGGAGAATGTGAAAGGCAGATAAATAAAGGCTTTTTTGTACAACTTCACTAAAAATATACAGAGAGGTATAAACGTATGATGACAATGTTTCGTAATTTAAAATTAGGAAAGAAGTTAACCGCCGCCTTTGTTGCAGTGTTAGTCATTTTAGTGGTTCTATCCTCTATCTCCTTTGTAAATATCCAAAAGCTGAATAAGGCCAGTGAATGGGACAAACATACCTATAATGTAATACAGGATCTTAAAATGATTACACTTGCGATGGTTAATATGGAGACAGGACAGCGTGGCTTTTCACTTACCGGCAAGGAAGAATCTCTGGATCCTTTTAATACAGGCAAAGCCGATTTTGATACAGTATTCAAGAATGTAAAGGAAAAGACCTCAGATAATCCGGACCAGCAGATATTGCTGGACAAGATAAATGACGTACATAATAAATGGCTGACGATTGCTGAAGAAAGCATCTCTTTGAGAAAGAGTGTGAATGATGGCAAAGCAACCATGAATCAGGTGGTCATGGAAGAACAGCAAGCAAAAGGAAAAAGTCTGTTTGACGAATTTCGTAATTTAATCGGCCAGAGTGAAGCAATGGAAACCACTTTAATGGCTAAGCGTGCTCTGGAAACTGCTTCTGTTCAAAGCCTCACAAGATATGTGATTATTATTGGTACCTTAGCAGCAGTAGCTCTTTCCCTCATCATAGCATTTGCTATTACCAGAATGATTACCAGACCGATTAACCTGATTAAGAACATTGCAGAGCAGGTTGCTGGTGGTAATCTGGATTTAGTTGTTGATATTAATTCGAAGGACGAAGTCGGAGAGATGGCAGATGCATTCAGGAGAATGCTGGATAACCTGAATGATGTTATGGGAAGTATTAACCTGGCTGCTGAACAGGTAAATACCGGCTCCAGGCAAGTATCCGATTCCAGCATGGCACTGTCACAGGGAGCAACGGAGCAGGCAAGTTCTATTGAGGAATTGACAGCCTCTCTTGAAGAAATATCCTCCCAGACAAAAGTGAATGCTGAAAATGCAAATCAGGCAAATGAACTGGCCGGTACAGCAAAGGACAACGCAGCACAGGGAAATATCCAGATGAAGGATATGCTTAAGGCAATGGAAGACATCAATGAATCTTCTTCGAGTATCTCCAAAATTATTAAGGTAATCGACGACATCGCATTCCAGACGAATATTCTCGCCTTAAATGCTGCTGTTGAGGCAGCCAGAGCAGGTCAGCACGGAAAGGGCTTTGCAGTAGTAGCTGAGGAAGTGAGAAATCTTGCTGCACGTTCTGCTAACGCTGCGAAAGAAACAACTGCAATGATTGAAGGATCCATTAAGAAAGCGGAAGACGGTACCAGAATTGCCAAAGATACTGCTGATAAGCTGAATGAGATTGTGAATGGTATCGATAAGGTTGCCAGGCTAGTAAATGATATAGCAACGGCTTCGAATGAACAGGCAATGGGAATCGGACAGATTAATCAGGGAATAATCCAGGTATCCGAAGTTGTTCAGACTAATTCGGCCACTTCAGAAGAAAGTGCTGCAGCCAGCGAGGAGCTCTCTAGTCAGGCTGAGATGTTGAAAGATAAGGTAACAAAATTTAAGTTAAGAAAATCATATCACGGGGCTAACTCCTATCGGGGACTAGAAAACTTAAATCCCGAAGTTCTCAGGCTGCTTGAGAATATGTCTGAGAACAAGAAAACCAGGGTAACTACTATAAAGGAGAGTCATTCTGATACAACGGATGCCAATTCCAGAAGAATAGTATTGAATGATAATGAGTTTGGAAAGTATTAATATAAAAATGATGGATACTATTTAAAGAAGTAAAATAAAACTATCAAGGTTGGGATATCATTCCATGCTTGGTAGTTTTTATTTTTATTATATATTTGTCAGTTATAGTATGGTAAACTATAACTGTCTATAGTAACCCTGAGGGTATCCGCAGATAGGACATATCTCAGGAGCACACTCGCCGCTTAATATATTACCACAACCCTGACAGACCCATAGAGTTACTGCAGGTCTGCAGAACAATTCATTATTTTGTAATTCAGTAGCTTTTTGTTGGAATATATTGTTATGATTTAAATTAATATTTGCAATGCCGCTAAATAGGGATGCTAATTCATTAAAACCTTCTTCCTGTGCAGTTCTGACATAACTTCGATAGAGTTCGCTTTCTCTCAGCTCATCGCTGCTTGCTTCTGTCAGGTTCTCCAAGGTGCTGGGCGTTCCGGAGGATAATAGATTTCGCAGCTGTTCCGCTATAAATTGTTCATTTCTGGAGGCGGTATCAAATATAAAACCAATTTCTAATAAGATATCCTGCATTGCTTTTTTTGAAAACAGGCCATATTTTGCGTTAGCTCTTAAGCTGTCCTCATAGGCAGCTTGAAGATTGATAAAGGATTGACTTTGCTGAAAGTTCATATTGGACCCTGATTTAATAGTTTTCTTGCTTAAATTATATGAGTTTAATATAGCATTAATGAATATGGATGGAAGAACGAAGGAATGAAAATTGCGAGGTGAAAATTTATGTACACTAGGGAACAATTAGAAGCTGCGTTACTGCTTATTACGTCTACAATTCGCAACTGTGAAAAAACACAGCCCAAATTTGCAGAGGGGACCTCTCAGCACACTCTCCTTAAGAACAGGATAAAAGCGCTGTATCTGTCAAGAGCATTGATTTCCGGGGATTATAACAGTGACCGATATTCTAAGGAAGAACTGATCGATGCAGTACCGCCTGTAAGCTCTATTATCAATAAATGTAAGAAGGGACAGGAAAAGTTTAATGACGGAACCACAAATTACACACGCTTTCAGAGAATGATAGATGCAATGGAAATCTCAAAAGCAATGATAACAGAAGAATTAGCAAAGATGAAATAGCCCATATGATGTGGATTATTCTGGGATAAGAGGAAAATATATTTATAATTACTCTATTACTATGATATAATTAAGCTGTAACCAAAAAATTCATTAAGAGAATTTGTATAGCTAAGCTGCTGAACATAAACAATAGAGTAACAGATGAGTTAAAAATTCATTCTTAACTGAAAAGGAGGTTTCCTATGGAGAACATAAAAAGAGAATTATCACAGGAACAGCGGGAAGTACTGTTCGAGGTATTGAAAAACCGGTTTGAGAAGAACAAGAACCGACATACAGATTTGGAATGGGCGAAAGTACAGGCAAGGCTGGATGAAAATCCTGATAAGCTATGGTCACTCAACGAAATGGAAGCTACCGGTGGAGAACCGGATGTAATCGGTTATGATGAAACGACGGGTGAGTATATTTTTTGTGACTGTTCCGCGGAAAGTCCGAAGGAACGAAGAAGTATCTGCTATGACCGTGAGGCCCTGGAATCCAGGAAAGAAAATAAACCAAAAACAAGTGCCGCTGGTATGGCAGCCGACAGGGGGATTGAACTTCTGTCGGAAGATGAATATCGTGAACTTCAGAAGCTGGGGAGCTTTGATCAGAAGACGTCCAGCTGGCTGAATACGCCGGCAGAGATCAGAAAACTCGGCGGTGCTATCTTTGGCGACTTACGCTATGGCCGTGTATTCGTCTATCATAATTGTGCGGAATCCTATTATAGTGCCAGGGGCTTCCGCGGATCACTCAGGGTGTGAATAGGAGGACTTATGAGATGAAGAACGTTGTTATTACGGGAAGTACCCGTGGTTTAGGGCTGGAGATGGCAAAAGAATTTTTGAAGTCAGGGTGTAACGTGACTATCTCCGGTTCAAGACCGGAATCCTTCGATCGTGCACGGGAAGAACTGAAGGGTTATGAAAATCAGTTTATTTATTTAGCCTGCAACGTAAGATCGCTGGCAGATATTAAAAGCCTATGGTTGAAATCTGCAGAGAAGTGGGGGCAGGTTGATATTTGGATCAATAATGCCGGTCAGAATTGCCCGCGGGAATCACTCTGGGATACTCCGGAGGAATACCTGGATGCTGTAGTCGATACGAATATCAAAGGAGTAATCTATGGGTCTAAGGTGGCTGCTGAACAGATGCTGAAACAGGGACATGGCCAGATCTGGAATATGGAGGGGTTAGGCTCCAACGGCATGATCATAGAGCAGACCATCCTGTATGGAACCTCGAAAAGTGCCCTGACCTATTTTACGAAAGGACTGGCGAAGGAACTAAAAGGTACTCCTGTTAAGGTAGGAAGACTTTCCCCCGGAATGATGCTGACGGATTTCATAACGAAATCACCCACCGGTGAAGTCTCCTCAGTTACGAAGGATAAGAAATTCTTAAAGATATTTAATATTCTGGGTGATCGGCCGGATACAGTAGCCAGGTTCTTCATACCCAGAATACTTAAGAATACAAAGCAGAATGCACATCTGGTCTGGCTGACTAATCTTAAATCCATGAAGCGATTTATGGCGGCGTCCTTCCATAAGAGAGAACTGCTTTAATAGCAGACAAAAGGCGACATTGTGTATAATTACATAAAATCATATAAGAACAGGTGAATGAAGTACTGATCATTTGCCTGTTCTTTTTAATCATTGTTACTTAAAAGTATATTACTAGGAGAAATATTTTAACACATCAGAATATAATATAAAGAATAGGCCCCTACTACGAGGTGTTAAATGAATCTAAATGATAATGCTATGAGTTACTATTGCCTGGAACCACAGGTAGCAAAGAATCTATCCAATAAGACAATTACGGTTCCCATGATGGAAGCCATCACTCCCAGATGGCTGCTTTCCTTCCTTCCCTGGGTATCCGTAGAAGCCGGTATTTATCGGCTTAACCATGTAAGGAGAAACTATGCTTCGGAAATGGACCCGTATGAGAATCCGGAGCAGCTGCCAAGAGTCAGAACGGATAATCTGAAGCACCGTGAACTACCGGAGACCTATCCCGATTATGAGGAAACGCCGAAGGACCATACCTTAAGCGTGGTACAGACCAAATTAAAAATGAATACCCATGTTACGGATATTTTTAATTCACCGCTGAATCAGAAGGATGAAGAGATGAGACTCACGATCGAAGCGATGAAGGAAAAACAAGAATGGGAAATCATCAATAATGCTGAATTCGGGCTGCTACATACGATATCTCCCCGCATGAGAATTACACCCAGATACGGGGTACCGACCCCGGATGATATGGATGAGCTGTTATCCAGGGTATGGAAAAAGCCTGCCTTCTTCCTGGCGCATCCCAGAGCAATCGCTGCCTTTGGCAGAGAATGTACCCGCAGAGGAGTTCCGCCGGCAACAATGAATATCTTTGGTTCACCTTTTATTACCTGGAGAGGGGTTCCCATTGTTCCCTGCGATAAGCTTCTGATCGATGGTAAGGCTTGTAATATGTCGCCTATAGGCAAGACCAATATTCTTCTGATGAGGGTGGGAGAGAAGGATCAGGGTGTTATCGGACTGCATCAGCCCGGAATACCGGATGAGGGCTTGCTACCCAGTATGTCGCTTAAGTTTGCCGGAATAGATAACCAGGGAGTTGCCTCCTATATCCTATCACTCTATTTTGGTACAGCGGTATTGGCGGATGACTCCTTAGGTGTATTAGAAAATGTAGAGGTGGGTTATTATTATGATTATGCATAATGAGACCCTGCCTTTCTCCCCTAACCTTCCCTCAGGTAAAATGACGTCGAATATAGCATCTGATCAAACCAGTAATTATAACCGCATTCTGCAAATGGTGAATCAAATCTACAGAGAAGATTTTCCCGCAAGGCAGGTCTCTGCTTTCCAAGCTCCGGAAGCATCGTACTTACAGCAGAACGGCTATATACATTCGATACGTAAGGACTTCCCGATTCTGCACCGCAGAATGAATGGCAGGCCCTTGATCTGGCTGGATAACGGCGCGACAACCCAAAAGCCCCAGGAGGTTATTAATACATTAAGTAAGTATTACAGCGGGTATAATTCCAACATCCACCGGGGAGCCCATACGCTTGCGGATCAAGCCACAAAGGCTTATGAGGATGCCAGAGAAAAGGTACGTGATTTTATTGGAGCCGGACTGCCGGAGGAGATTATCTTCACCAGAGGGACCACGGAGGGAATCAACCTTGTTGCTGAGAGCTTCGGAGCTACGGAATTAAATGAGGGCGATGAGATCCTTCTGTCTGAAATGGAGCACCATTCCAACATCGTACCGTGGCAGAAGCTGAAGCAGAAAAGAGGAGCAGTGATCAAGGTTATCCCCATCAGTGATGATGGCGAAATCCTGCTTCAGGAATATGAGAAGCTGTTTACTCCCCGAACCAAATTAGTGGCAATCACCCAGGTATCCAATGTACTTGGAACAATCAACCCGGTGAAGGCGATGATTGAGACTGCTCATCGAAATGGGGCGAGGGTTCTGGTCGACGGCGCACAGTCAGTACCTCATTTACCGGTGGATGTGAAGGCTTTGGATACGGATTTCTTAGTCTTCTCAGGTCATAAGCTGTATGGTCCGACCGGTATAGGAGTACTGTACGGGAAAAAGGAGTTACTGGAGCAGATGCCTCCCTGGCAGACCGGCGGAGGCATGATCAAAACTGTATCCTTTGACCATACGACCTATGAGAACCTGCCCTATAAATTTGAAGCCGGTACAGGAAATATTGCTGATGCCATAGGTCTTGGCGCTGCGATCGACTACCTGAAGCGAATCGGTATGGATAAAGTGATGGAGCATGAAAGGGATCTCACCCGGTATGCGATGGGAAGACTTGGGGAAATTCCAGGTCTTCGTCTGATTGGAACTGCTCCGGATAAAACCAGTGTCCTTTCCTTTGTTCTTAAGAATATTTCACCGGAGCGTACCGGTGAATACCTGAACCGGGAAGGTATCGCAGTCCGTGCAGGACATCACTGTGCTCAGCCGGTACTGGACAGATATGGGCTATCAAGCTCTGTCCGGGCTTCCTTAGGGGTCTATAATATGAAGGAGGAAGTGGATAGCCTGGCGAATGTACTTCTAAAAATTGCTACCTTCTAGATAATTAATTCATGGAGTTCCGGACCTTAAGTTAATTCCAGGGCTGTGTCGTCCTTGGCAAGGACCGGGACTCCTTTTTGCGTTGAAATAGGGACAAGCAATTTTGTAAATTTACCAGTCGAAATACAACGAAATATTGTTATATTTGTAACATAATAGTATAATAGGATTAATTAGCACCGAAGCAGACAAGATTATCACTGCAGTTCAGACATCAACTATCATGGAGGTAGCATAATGAAAGAGTTTAGGTTACTTGGCTATACAATTAAAAGGGATGTGGGTGAAGACAATTATAATACTGTTCGTTTAAATGTATGGAGATTGGCAAATCAGTATCGAAATGATTTCATTGAGAAATTTTACGGCAAGTTCTCCAATATGGATGCTGTAATTAATAATGTTGACGATTTCGGTAATACCTATATCTATAAGATCGTTGAATGGGGTGTATCCTTCTTAAATCAAAATAAGATCTACAGCTATGATATCGGCAGATTTATTGAGGAGTATTGCAAGGAATATTTAGATCCCTGGTTTGATGCAACGGAAGAGATCGAGGAGCAATATAACGAAATCCTGATGACAAAAGAGGAGGCAATGGCCTATCGGCGTCAGCGAAAAGACTCCAGAGGAAGGCTCGTTGGAGGAGGTTTTGGAGTCTCGGGAGCAGCGAAGGGCATGGCTATGGCTGGTGCAGCCAACCTGGCGACCGGATTGGCACATTCCGCAGTGAACGCCGTCGGTAATATGGCATCCAGCATCAGTGCCAGTGCAAAAAAGGGAAGCTTATATAAAAGCACCAAGACAAGGGATACCTATGCGGATGGCCTATATCATGCGATGTTCGGCCTTCACTATGCAATCGCTAAGGCACTGGATGATAATTCTGACTGTCCGGTAACCTATTTGCGTAAGGGGGCCGCCACAGAAGCAGATGCAATCTTTTCAAATATTAAGAAAGGAATCGTACCGAAGGAGGACATCCCGGAGCAGCTTACGAAAGCCATATCCATTTACCCCTATGATAAGGAGGTTTATGAATACATATTTGATCATTATGGTGACAAGGAGGGTGAGCTGTTAGTTACCTCAGATTATTTTGGCTGCTCCCTATACAAGAGGATCTATACAGAGCTTGAAACGAAATTTGTTGCACTTAATTTTCTTTATCCGAAAACTCTCCGTAATTCAAAAGAAAAATTCACCCAGGTATGTGAACATTGCGGTATTCCCAGTAAGGATTATATTGACGTAATTGACAATATCCTACTGATGCATGATGAGAACGCCAAGAATTATGATGCGATAACCTATCCGGATCAGGAAACAGCTTCTAAGGTTAAGGAAGAGCTTACTGCACTCGTAAATCGCGTAGAAAATATCAGCGGAAACGATGAAGAGCTGATTCTCACCATAATAAAGGAGATAGAGACCCTAAGATGTGAATCCAAGGAGAAGTACCTGAATTATCTCCGTGAAGCATTGAATAGGGCTGACATCAGATATAAAACCGTGAAAGGAGTCCTGTTTTCCGATCGTGAAACAGCGCGGAAAGCCAGACAGGAGGCAGCTAAGATTGAGGAGCTGTTCAGAAACTGTAACTTCAATACCCTGGAGGAAATAAGGACTCTGCGGAACACAGTCGCAGAATATGAGACCGATCTGAAGGAGAACTTCTTGAAGAAACTGGATGCCATGATCGATATCTGGCAGAAGCAGGATAGTCTGCCCGCACAGTATCAGTCCTTCTTCTTTGTAAAAAGGAAGTATTTCTCCGATTTATATTATTATGCGCTTGGCCTTAAGTGGGAGAGTGAGAAGCTTGGCTTCCTGAATGAAAACTATCTGAATTGGTTTACCTATATGGAAAATGCCTTTATGACGATTAAAGGGGAGAGATATTATTCCGCAGAAGAGGCGAATAAAAAGTATTATGGCGCCTTCGCCCATGCGGTATCCTACCTGAACTATCTCAATGAGAAAAACGGACCGAAAAAGGGCTTCCTGTCATCCTTAAAAAATAATCTTTCCGGCGTAGTCGTGAAGAATTATGAATCAGATTTTGCATTCATCACAAATAACGGCACACTGCAGATGCCGAATGACACCAAGGAAGAGGGAGAAGAGCTAGTCAGGCAGCACATGAAGTTTATGACCGATATCACAAATCGTGCAAATTCCCATAACAGTCTGTTGGAGCAATTGGATCAGCCGGCTGAGCTTCAGGAGGAATACCTGTCTATCGCAGAGCTTGTAATTAAAACACCTCCGTTATCCTCCAAGAAGGTTGAGGAGCTTGTGAACAGCGTATGCAAATATCAAAAGCTTAGCTTAAGAGAGGAAGGTACGCCTTCTGATTCAAATAGCAGCAGCTCTGCCGGTATGAATTCCTGTTCTTCTGCAGCACCTGCTTTACTTGAGAGCAAGGAACAGTCCCTTGCCTCTGACACTTCGGTATCCCGGAAAACCGACATTGTTAAATTTACAATAACAGAGATGCGCGATAGGGCAGCTGTTACAAAAGCCCTCCGTACCTGGATGGGCTATGATCTAAGTGCCTGCTTTAAGCTTCTTACCGAATTACCCTATACCATGGATGGTGAATATAAGGTTTCCGATGCCGACATCATGAGAAAGCAGTTCGAAGAGGCGGGGGCTACGGTCAAATATACACTTACAAGTGATCCTGATGCACCGAAATCAAATTTGCCCGAATAAGGTAAGTAAAAATGAGGATACTTGAAAAATCAAGTATCCTCATTTAAGATAGCAGAAAGAATACAGGGAGTAAAGCAGCCCATCTGTGGAAGATTATAAGCTTGAAAATTAAATAATACCGGACGGAAGAAGGAAATAAAGTGAAGAAAGTAGTAAAACTGATATCATTAAATAGGGAAGCATATCTGTTTGATGCGGAATTATATATCCTGAAGGCATTTGTAGCAGTCCTTAGTGCCTATGTAATTGCACAACGGCTGCCACTCATTCATAAGGATCTGATCTCGGTTCTGTTCGGACTTATGATGACCTTGGAGCCGGTCACAGTAACCGGCATACGAAGCGGGATCAGACAGGTTACTGCCACGATTCTCGGTGCGCTCCTGACAGCTCTTTTCGTAGCTTTATTTGGGGTTAATTTATGGACGGTGGCATTGTCTGTATCGGCTACTCTATATCTCTGTCTTAAGATTAACTGGAGAGAGGTTTCTCCGGTTGCCATCTTTACCTCAATCTATATGACAAATTACGTTCAATATACGGTTTCCGGAGACCCAAGTGTTTTATTAACGTTTCAGCTGCGTATCCTAGCCCTGGGAACCGGTGTATTGATTGCGGTGATTTTTAATTTTCTATTTTCCGGGTTTTTCTATCGGCGGATGGAGAGGAAGAGAATAGCCCATATATTTATCCTTCTGACAGAGCATTTAAAACTACTGAAGGCGGGAATTACAGAGGGCTGCGAGGTTTGTGTAAATCAGGTGAAGCTGGAGCTTTCGGATACCTTTCACAAAATCGACTGGTTATCCTCACTAATTGCGGATAAGGAGAAGGAAACTAAGGTATTCAGAAGAATACGCTCCCATAGCAAGCAAGGGGAAGCACAGAATTACCATAAGGTCTTGGCAGAGCTCGGGAATATTACCCATCTGATTTATGATACGATTTATTACCTGACGGATCAGCATAACACCCTACCCCCGGTGGAGCTTCAGACTGCAGCTGCCGGTATGGATAAGCTGATCAGTGAATGCAGTTATCTGGCGGATTCTTATGTGGATAACAACAGGAAGTATAGGTATAGGCAGGGGCAGGAGGAACCGTTGTTTCCTTCCGGGGACAACCGGATGATGATTAATCTGAGGAGAATAGAAGAGCTGTTTCAAAGCCTCAGTAATATAGGATTATAATAAAGCGAAAAGCTGTATCCGGGGAACAATGCTTGTCCATGGATACAGCTCTTTTAAATGTTAGCAATTCTCTGCCAGGCCGGCATTCATTTATCTCTGCTGCTGTGGCCTGTTTCTTAATTTTTTATTTCGTATAATTATCAAAATATCCCTGCACCAGTACAATCGGAGTCCCCTTGTCACCGCTGCCGGAGGTTAGGTCGCACAAGGAGCCGATCAGGTCGGTCAGACGGCGGGGCGTGGTACCCTGGGAGATCATATCACCCATCAGATCCTGGCCCTTGTTCCGTATATATTCTGATATGGCACTCTTCAATTCTTCTCCCTTAAGCTCGGAAAAGTTGTTGTCCGCCAGATACTTTAATTTTATTTCATTGGGCTGGCCATTCAGACCCTCCGTATAAGCAGGAGCAACCACCGGATCAGCCAGCTCCCAGATCTTACCGACCGGATCCTTGAAGGCACCATCTCCATAGATCATAGCCTCAATTTGCTTACCGGTCCTTTCGCAGAGCAGCTTCTGAATCTGATCTACTACTGGCTGGCAGTCCCTGGGGAACAGCTTCACGGATTGTTCGGTTGCCTTATTGCTGCCGAGCAGACCGAAGTTCTCATTATAGCCGCTGCCGTCCACGGAGGAGTCCAGGATCTCGTCCAGGCCCAGAACCTTCTCGGCGCCCGCTGCTTTTAAAAGCCGTTTGGTACGTTCTCTTGTATGTATATCACAGCAGAGAACATTCTTCGTATATTTTATGATGGCACGGCAATCATTTGCCAGAATGATTTCAACCTCGCAGCCTTCCTTTGAAATTAAATCCTTATAATACTCAATATAATCCACGCCGGTGAAAGTATGCTTCCGGTATCCGAACAGTGTCCGGTACATGCTTTCTGTCAGGACATCGGTCCAGGGATTCACACCCTTCTCATCCAGCAGATCCAAATCGACCAAATGATTACCGACCTCATCAGAGGGATAGCTGAGCATAAGGATAATCTTCTTTACACCCTTAGCGATACCCTTAAGACAAACGGAAAAACGGTTTCTGCTTAAGATCGGAAATATCACGCCAAGCGTACCCTGCCCGAATTTCTGACCGATATCGGATGCAATCTGGTCTATGGTAGCATAATTTCCTTGGGCTCTGGCAACGACGGCCTCCGTTACGGCGACAACATCCTTATCATTCAGTTCAAAATTCTCTGCTTTCGCAGCATCAAGAACACTGTTTACAACGATTTCAACGATATTATCTCCCTGTCGTATAATAGGAGCACGCACTCCTCTTGCTATGGTACCGATCATTCTTTCCATACTGAACACTCCTTAAATCATTAATTGCAATTTCTTGCACTGATTAGTATAAGTAACAACTGCCAGTAATATTATACCAAAAGCAATCTATATAGTAAATCGAATACTCTTTATGTCTGCCATAAGCAGGGCTTATCGCAAAGTCATCGTATATTCCTTGCTGCTTGACTTTATATCGCTTCTATCATATAATCTATCATATTCATAGAGAAAAGCCGTGCTTTGCCACCGGGTAAAGCTGATCAGGTGTTTTGAAATATTCCGTTAGGTCTTAGAAGGGATGTTTCAGAACACCTTTTTTATCGGACAAAATAATGACCGAAGAGGAGAGGTTACCGATGGAGAAATCAATCTTAAGGAGTTTTATGAAGTATGTCAGTTTAAATATTCTGGGTATGGTCGGCGTATCCTGCTATATTCTGGCTGATACCTTTTTTATCGCAAATGCATTAGGTGCTACGGGAATCGCAGCGCTTAATCTGTCCATTTCGGTTTATAGTTTGATTCATGGAATTGGTCTGATGCTTGGGATCGGGGGAGCCTCAAGGTACAGTATTTTAGTATCACAGAGGAAGGAGAAAAAGGCCAATCATGTGTTTTCGACTGCCCTGATAGCCGGAGGCCTGATAGGACTGATCCTTGCGCTGATCGGTTTATTCAGTACAACAGGGATTGCTCGGGCCCTGGGTGCGGACCATACCACCCTGCCCCTGACGAGAGGTTACTTATCTACGATTTTATACTTCTCCCCCTTTTTTATCTTAAATAATATCCTGCTCGCATTTGTCAGAAACGATCATAATCCCAGACTATCCATGATAGCAATGCTAGTGGGAAGCTTTTCTAATATCATCCTTGATTATGTGTTTATGTTTCCCTTTAAACTGGGCATGTTTGGAGCAGCCTTTGCTACCGGACTGGCACCGATCATCAGTATCGGTATCTTATTAATCCATTTTACCGGGAGAAATCACAGGCTGGTTTTTCTGAAGAGTAAAGTTGTTTGGTCTTTATTGTCCGATTTGTTTCGTCTGGGTTCCTCTGCCTTGATAAATGAGGTTTCTTCTGCGGTAGTCCTGATTACCTTTAATTTGGTGATTTTGGAATTGGAGGGTAACTTAGGTCTGGCAGCATACGGAATCGGAGCCAATCTGGCGCTGGTTGTTATGGCTGTATTTACCGGATTGGCACAGGGGATTCAGCCCCTGATCAGTAAATATCACGGCTTAAAAAATGATAAGCTGCTAAGAAAGGTATACAGATATGCTTTTGTGTCTTCTGTTTTAATTGCATTGATCCTCTTTCTGAGCTTGTTGTTCAATGGGGAACGGGTGATCAGGGTGTTCAACAGTGAGAATCATACGGTAATCGACCGGCTTGCCAGGGATGGATTAAAAATTTATTTCCTTGGATTTTTCTTTGCGGGAGTGAACATTGTAACTGCCATGTTCTTAAGTGCAACAGAAGCAACCAGAGATGCGTTTCTCATTTCAATCTCCAGAGGCTTCGTGATTATAATTCCCATGGTTTTTATATTAAGCAGTTTCTGGGGCATGAACGGCGTATGGCTTTCTTTTGTATTTACAGAGCTGATCGTAACAGTACTGGCAGTCGGACTATCCTTTACCAGAAGGTATAGATCAATTCTGAAGCAGGCTGCTTAACAGGTCAGACACTTCATCCGTTTGTAAAGAATCATATTCCGAGATAGCTGCGGCAGCTGGTTCCGTACCCTTAGGAATAATCGAGTCCTGATGTAGGGAGCAGCTGAGTTCTGCCGTCTCTCCTGAACCATCTGCGATAGGATGTCCGTCGATAGGACAGAAGTGTATGTTCTTGCCTTCGTAGGTAAGGTCTAGGTAATCGGAAAGAGAAATTTCCTGCTCACTGAGACAAAACAGCTGATATTCATATAGAACCTCCTGTCGGTTGATCCTGCATACTTTTTCTCTTGTACTCGCTATGTATCTGGCGTAATTAGGCAGGGCGACCGCTGATATTGTCCCGACAATTGCAAAGGCCAGGATTAATTCCATCAGTGAATACCCATAATTGGTTGCAGACTTTCTTAAGCCCATATACTCCTCCTATCACTATCCGCAAGATAGCAGAATGGCAACGTAACATACTTATAGCAGTAAATTATTGTAATTAAAGTATAACAGGGGAAAATTGGATATACAAGAAAAGGCATGTACTAAAAAAAAGTTCCGATTGACATAGTTAGAGACTTAGTTTAGATATCACCGAATATTCGACATAAGAAATCCTCAGCCAATATAATTTAATGTAATTTATTCGTTAAGGAATCTGATATTTATAATTATACCTAAAAATGAATACATGTTAATATTTATGCTTTACAAAAAATATTAAGTTAAATATAATAGAAAAAAGCATTTGAGTCTGCTGGTTGCGCATTGTGAAAGGAATGGAGAGAGTATGAGAGTCGAAATCATGGATACGACCTTAAGGGACGGGGAACAAACGCCTGGAGTAGCTTTTACAGACAATGAGAAGCTTACGATGGCAAAGATTCTGCTCGAAGAGGTCCTGGTGGACAGAATTGAAGTTGCTTCCGCCCGTATCTCAAAGGGTGAGATGGAAGCTGCCAGGATGATAGCTTCCTGGTGCAGTGCCAAGGGCTATCTGGACAAAGTTGAGGTGCTCGGTTTTGTGGATGGAACGAAATCGGTTGACTGGATCGCAGAAGCCGGAATTAAGGTGATGAACCTTTTGTGCAAGGGCTCCATAATGCATGTAACACAGCAGCTGAAGAAAAGTCCTGAGGAGCATATCCGTGATATTAAGGCATCGATCGCGTATGCTGCGGAGAAGGGATTGAACATAAACCTGTATCTGGAAGACTGGTCGAACGGCATGAAGAACTCACCGGAATATGTCTATCAGCTGATCGACGCTCTGAAGGACGAGAAGGTGAAACGGTTCATGCTGCCGGATACTTTGGGCGTTCTGGATCCCGGACTGACCTATGAGTTCTTAAGTATGTTATTGAAGAAATATCCCGGTTTACACTTTGATTTTCATGCGCATAATGATTATGACCTGGGCGTATCCAATACCCTGATGGCAGTCAAAGCAGGAGTTTCCGGTATTCACACCACAGTGAACGGATTAGGGGAAAGAGCAGGTAATGCAACCTTATCCAGCATAGTCGCAGTACTGAAGGATCATTACAGTGAAGCAGAGCTCGGTATCAATGAAGCTGCTTTAACAAGAGTGAGCAGGATGGTGGAAGCCTTCTCAGGAATCAGGATTCCTTCGAATAAACCGGTCATCGGGGACAGTGTATTTACGCAGACCTGCGGTGTTCATGCAGATGGTGATAATAAGGGGAACCTTTATTTTAATAATCTGATGCCGGAACGGTTTGGCAGGCTTCGCAAATATGCACTCGGAAAGACCTCCGGCAAAGCGAGCATACTGAAGAACCTGGAGGATACGGGAATCTATCTTGACAAGGATGCCCTGGCGAAGGTGACGGAGCGTATCGTTGAGCTTGGAGATAAGAAGGAAAATATTACGGCAGAGGACCTTCCTTATATCGTTTCAGATGTCCTCGGCAGCAATTACATAGAAGAGAAAATTAAGGTCAGGAATTATTA
>JAEZJW010000020.1 GCA_023415595.1 Bacillota bacterium | reverse complement strand
GGGTATAAGCGAGCAGCATTCTTGCTAAGGTGCAGATCAGGACATTAATTAGGGAGAACAGCACCATAAACGTTCTGGAGATATCTCTCTCTCCCAGCATATATAACAGAGCCAGATAAAATACAGCGCCGATGATATTAGAAAAGGTGATGCTGAAGAATTCGGACCATTTCTTTTTATTCCTTTTCGGCGTATAAAGCTTCGTATAGGAATAGATGATCAGATACAGAGGAACGATGATGATCAGGTAGCGGGCATATACAGCCAGAGGATAAAAGGTGCCAACCTCAGCCGAGAAAAACCGGAACCGGGTCAGAGGGCTGAAAAATCTTAAATAATATGTGATCAAATATGCAATGATGATAATGAAAGTATCCATCAGGACCTGAACTCTGTTCAACATTCTCTGGTTATCCTTTATCATTCGATATCACCTCTCATTTTCTGGATTTTGTCAACTTCTCTACTATAATACATGATTATAGCATTTTCAACAATATAATTTTTATTAAGATTTCTGTACTTCCAATGCCGATTTTAGGAGGATTTTTATTTTTAAGCAGCTGATTACTCCACATATTTTTTGATTTTTTTTCACAATCTTTACACAAAATACTGATACACTCATCCTATAGACGAAACAGCAAGCAATAAGGTTTCGAACGATAATCAAATACTATGATAGTATGAAAGGAGAGTTCTTATGGAAGGATTTGAGAACAAGGATAGGGAACAGGCAGTTCCTCAGAATGATAACATAGAAGTAAGCCAGGTGAATCAGACACCTGCACAGGATTACAGAATACCTGCACAGGAGTACAGAGTGCCCACACAGGATTACCGAGTGCCCGTACAGGAGAACAAGGTTCCTGCACAGGAGTACAGAGTGCCGGAATACAGCTTCTGGGCTGAGCAGATGTCCGGGCGGAATGCGTATCCGGATAATGTACCGAGACCGAATTCCTGGGAATATAGCCATCCCGAGTTACCGAAGGATGGAGCCGGGACTGAAATACCCGCACCGAAGAAGAAATTTAAGGCACTGCGCTTCATTCTGAAGGCAGCATGCTTTGGCGTATTGGCCGGTGCAAGCTTTATCGGAATACTTACCCTTTATAATAAAATCAATCCGGAAGCAGAGAAGGATAGCACCTTTATCCTGGGAAGCGCGAATGAGGAGAATAACGGAGAAGTCCGGCTGACCGTTGGCACCACCGAGAAGGGCACTGTGCAGAAGACCACCGGAGAAGCTGTCAGCAATATGGTTGACGCTACGATGCCATCCATTGTTTCGATTACCAGTGTCTCCACCCAGACAGACAATTGGTTTGGCCAGGAATACAACAGCGAAGGAAGCGGTTCCGGTATTATCGTAGGAAAGAATGAGAAGGAACTGCTGATTGCTACCAATAACCACGTTGTAGAGGGGACGGACCAGATTACAGTTACCTTCATCGACGGCAAAGAAGTGAAAGCGGTGATCAAGGGTACGGATTCGGCTGCGGATCTGGCAGTCGTCACCGTGGATATCTCTAATATGGAGAAAAGCACTCTGGATGCCATTAAGATAGCCAAACAAGGTAATTCGGATGATGTCAAAGTCGGTGAGATGGCGGTTGCGATCGGTAATGCACTTGGCTATGGGCAGTCTGTAACAGTAGGTTATATAAGTGCCAAGGACAGAAAGGTTGAGGTTTCGGATAGCTACTCCTATAAGACCATGGTACTGCTTCAGACCGATGCCGCAATCAATCCCGGTAACAGCGGAGGAGCTCTGCTGAATGTAGATGGGGAAGTGATCGGTATCAATACGGTGAAATATACCTCGGATGCAGTTGAGGGTATGGGCTATGCCATTCCGATCTCCAGAGCTACACCCATCATCAATGATCTGATGAATCGCGAAATACTCGAGACAAAGGATCAGGGCTTCCTTGGAGTAACACCCACAGATGTCACAGAGGAAATCTCCAAGATGTACAATATTCCTGTCGGAGTATTCTTATCTGAAGTAATGGAAGGTGGTTCGGGTTCTAAGGCAGGCCTTCTTCAGGGCGACATCATTACGAAGGTGAATGAGAAAGAGATTACCTCCAGCACCCAGCTGCGGGAACTGGTCTCCAGCATCAAGGCAGGTACGGAAATCACCGTAACCTATATGCGCGGAGAGGATGGCAGCTATAAGGAGCACACCATCACCGTAACCCTCGGCTCCAGATCAGAAATCCCCACCGCAGAATAATACAATGAACTATTAATAAAGAACTATTAGTAAAGAAATATTAAATTAAGAAATATTAATAAAGAAACATCATAACTATATGACATAAATATTAATAATGAATGATTAATAAATAAATCCCTAACCAAGGGATATTAGAAAATAAATAATATGATTAATTGAACAAATATAATCCGGATTATTAAAATAAATAATCCAAGGAAACAGGATTAGCTAAAGGAATGTTTGCACAGGCTGTTGCTCACAGCTGTGAAGAGGATGCAGAAGCCCCCCTACATTCCCCATAATGCACCGTTTGAAAGACATGTTGAAGATTTTGTGTGCCAGAACCGAACATTACAATGTTCGAGTTATGGCACACAAAATCAAGATGTGTCTTTCAATCGGTGTGTGAGGGGAGTGTAGGGGGGCTTCCAGCATCCACCAACCAACCAGAGAGCAACAGCCGTCCCTTAGTCGCAACCCCCGGTTCCTAGGATTTACACTATTGTAGGATTGGAACGGATACGATATAATAGGATAATATATTAATAGAAGGATTATTGCTACTACAGTTTGCCATAGAAAACCGGAGGACAGTATGAATCATAAGTATGATAACGATATGTTCGATAAAGATAAATATAATACAAATCATGATGATCATGATGATTATGAGGAGGTATGCTATCTCTGCAGAAGACCGGAGAGTGTTGCGGGTAAAATGGTACATATTCCGAACAACATCAGCATCTGCTCTGACTGCATGCAGAAGACCTTTGATACCATCAATAAGGGAGATAACCCTTACCTGGGCATGATGGGAATATCGCCGGATCTGCTCCGGATGACCAGCCTGAAAAATGATATCCCTGAGCCACAGAAGCTCAAAAAGAAGAAACCTGAGGAGGAAATCAAGGAGGAAGCCTTTGATCGTAAGAATGTCCCCTCCCCCCATGTCATTAAGGCGAAGCTGGATGAATTCATCATCGGACAGGAGCGCGCTAAGAAAGTAATATCGGTAGCCGTATATAACCATTATAAAAGAATAGGGTCTCCGGAAGGCCGCGATATCGAGATAGAGAAGTCCAATATGCTGATGATCGGACCCACCGGCAGCGGTAAGACCTATCTGGTGAAGACCCTGGCTAAGCTTCTGAATGTGCCGTTGGCGATTACGGATGCTACCTCTCTGACAGAAGCCGGTTACATCGGGGATGATGTGGAAAGTGTGATTTCTAAGCTTCTTGCGGCAGCAGGCAACGATACTGCCAAGGCAGAGCGCGGAATTGTATTCATCGATGAGATAGATAAGATTGCGAAGAAACGTAATACGAACAGCAGGGATGTCAGCGGCGAGTCCGTTCAACAGGGACTCTTAAAGCTGCTCGAGGGAAGCGACGTAGAGGTACCCGTGGGAGCCTCTTCAAAGAATGCGATGGTACCTCTTACGACAGTGAATACGGAAAATATCCTTTTCATCTGCGGCGGTGCCTTTCCTGACCTGGATAAGATCATCAAGGCCAGACTGAATAAGCAGTCCTCCATCGGGTTTAAGGCAGATCTGAAGGATATATACGATGATGATATGAATATTATGGAGAAGACCACGGTCGAGGATCTCAGAGAGTATGGGATGATTCCGGAATTCCTGGGGAGACTTCCTATTCTGTTCTCCCTGGAAGGTCTGACAAAGGATATGCTCGTCAAGGTGCTGAAGGAACCGAAGAATGCGATACTGAAGCAGTACCAGAGCCTGCTTGCCATGGATGAAGTGGATCTGGAGTTTGCACCGGATGCTTTGGAGGTAATCGCTGAGAAGGCTCTGGAGAAGAAAACAGGAGCAAGAGCCCTGCGGGCAATTCTTGAGGACATTATGCTTGATATCATGTATGAGATCCCTAAGGACGATAATATCGGCCGGGTGATCATAACCAGGGATTATATCGAAGGGAAGGGTGGTCCTGTCATTGAGATGAGAGGGGCCGAGAAGCATAAGGCGAATCCGCAGAGAACAGCAAATCTCTGATTGCTGTATATAGGGAAATATCGAGGGAAGAGGGGGATGTAAAGTGTCACTGTTGCATCATAGGAATGAGCAGGAGGAGGAGCTCCTGACTGACGATCAGACCAACCGTGAGGAGGCTCCTGAGGAAGAGTCTGCAGAGAATGAGGAGTATGAGATTGTCGAGAGGGAGATCCTGCCGGCAAAAATCATTTGCCCTGACTGCGGAGGAATCACGCTGGAGGGACTGGATTTCTGTGACAAATGCGGTGGGGAATTGTAGTATCAATTGCTCATTAACCGTATAAATATTATATTGACAAACTAAATATTCAAGGTTATGATAGATGCAGAATAAAGGCGTTCAGAATGTATAACAGAAAATTCGCTGTTCATCCATAAGGAACGTCTTATTTATACCATTAACAGGACATCAGATTAATACGTTAAAGCGTTTA
>JAEZJW010000154.1 GCA_023415595.1 Bacillota bacterium | reverse complement strand
TATTAAACCACTTTGACATATTATAGAGCGAATAACTGGTCAGCCAGTTGATCGCCGGGAAATGTCTTCTATAAGCCAGATTCGCATCCAGACTCCAGAATACCTTAACGATACGGAGGGTTGCCTGTGATACGGGCTCAGAGATATCACCACCGGGAGGGGATACGGCACCGATAGCGGACAATGCGCCTTCACGGCCATCCTTACCGAGGGAAATAACTCTTCCTGCTCTCTCATAGAACTGTGCCAGACGGCTGGCCAGGTATGCCGGGTAACCTTCTTCACCGGGCATTTCCTCCAGACGGCCGGACATCTCACGGAGTGCTTCCGCCCAACGGGAGGTGGAGTCAGCCATCAGAGCTACGGAGTAGCCCATATCTCGGAAGTATTCCGCAATCGTAATACCGACATAGATGGATGCCTCACGGGCAGCCACGGGCATATCGGAGGTATTGGCGATCAGGACCGTACGTTCCATCAGGGACTTTCCGGTCTTGGGATCCTTTAATTCGGGGAATTCGTTCAATACGTCGGTCATCTCATTACCGCGCTCACCGCAGCCGATATAAACCACGATATCAGCTTCCGCCCACTTCGCCAGCTGGTGCTGTACGACGGTCTTGCCGCTTCCGAAGGGACCGGGAACCGCAGCCACACCGCCCTTAGCAATCGGGAACAGGGCATCGATAACACGCTGTCCAGTAACGAGAGGTTTATCCGGTGACAGCTTCTGCTTATAGGGTCTGCCGATACGTACCGGCCATTTATGCATCAGAGCGATGTTCTCGTCAGTTCCATCCTCTTTTGTTACAACAGCTACAGCATCCGTAACGGTATAATCACCCTCTTTAATGGACTTTAAGGTACCCTTAACTCCCTTGGGAATCATGATTTTCTGGGTAACGATGTCAGTCTCTGCCACGGTACCGATGATATCCCCTGTTTCCGCGGCATCTCCCACCTTCATCGTGTGTACGAAATGCCATTTCTTTTCCCTGCTTAAGGAGGGGATCTCAACACCACGCTTAAGGTTTGTTCCGGTGGCTTCCATGATATCCACCAGCGGACGCTGGATTCCGTCAAAGATGCTTCCGATCAGGCCAGGTCCTAATTCCACGCTTAAGGGTGCTCCGGTAGATTCTACCGGTTCTCCGGGGCCGAGGCCCGAGGTTTCTTCATAAACCTGGATCGAGGCCTGGTCGCCATGGATTTCTATAATCTCACCGATCAGACGCTGCTCGCTTACACGGACCACGTCGAACATATTGGCATCCCGCATTCCTTCTGCGACTACCAACGGACCGGCAACTTTTTTGATGGTGCCTTTGCTCATAATTTTCACCTGCTTTTTTCGTTATCGTTATCTAAACTTCCGGTAAACCGGCAGTATTACTTGTTTCCTTGATCATGCTTGATTAAGTATTAAAAATGATATCAGAACCAACCGCCCGCTCTACGGATTTTTTAACATTTCGGATTCCCATTCCTGTATTGCCGGAAACACCGGGGATCGGTATGATAGCCGGAAGTCCTTCACTGATATAACGGTCAATTTCTGTTTCTATCTGAGTCTGCAATGCTTCTGTTACATAGATAACGGCATACTGGCTCTCCGCCAGATGCTTTAACTGCTTAGCAGCCTCCTCTGGTTCCTTCACCGGATAAGTATCCAAACCGAGGGCTGCATAACCATAGATGCTGTCACGGTCACCCATTACTGCAATCTTATACATACATTTCCCTCAATCTTTCCCGGATCGCTTCATCCGATATTTCATTCCTCTTACCCGACAACAGGATCCGTACCGTCTTGATTTCGTTTTCCCTTGCAAGAATATAAGCTGCCAGAGGAGAAACCGTAAACGGATTGTATTTCTGCGGACGAATCAACCTGATGATCAGGTTATCACACCAGCGTTCAAATGCGGAAAAGGAGGACCTAAGTGCCGGTACCGCATCTGCATAAACCGTGGTAAGAAGATAATTTAAGACCTGCTCTTCTCCTGCAAGTGCTGCTTCGATCAGTTCCCTGATATTCAGGCTGCTGCACTGTACCAGGGCTCTCTCCATGAAGCTTCTGTCCTTGCCGGTTCTGATGCTTCGGATGGCGATATTGATATCTGCGGAAGCAACCTTCAGCTCAGCATATTGTGCCAGGAGCTCGTTACCCGCTTCCTTCCCCTTCCGATAAATCGTTTCCAGGGCTGCCTTATCCAGTATAATATCACAGAGCTGGCTGTCTCCGGTATGAAGCTGTACCTGATAGGCTTCCTCCGCACTGCTTCGCATATGCTCCGGCAGCAGTGACCAATCATGGGTTTTTACTGCATGATAGACTGTCTCCTGCTTTATGGTTCCGTTAGAGCTATATAGCCCTTCCAGGTCTGAATCGATATATACCTGTTTGATGGCTGCCTTCACATTATGAAAATCATTGGCATACAGAAAGGTATTGAAGATAGACATATCCTCTACCAGCTCCCGTATGATTTCCCAGGTCTTTTCCCGTTCCACTGTAACCAGCTCATCCGCGTTTTCATCTCCTGCTCTGCCCCAGCCCTTGTCGGAAAGGAAGCGCAAGCATTCTTTTTCATTCCTTAAGTTCATCAGCTGTTCGAGGTCATTTCTGCTGAGCAGCTGAAGCTCCTTGGAACGGATACGTGCGACCGCATAAGTATTTTGATTATCTGCCATATTTACGTACCGTGCCTTTCCTTAGAATTTGTTTGTGCCATTCCTGCTTGGCTGTGCTTATTTGGATGCTACAGCTGCAGTATAAAGAAAAGCGTTGACTTTATCCTGGAGATCTTCTCTGGCTGCCGCAAATAATGCATCAAAGGTACAATTTTCTTCTATATCACCG
>JAEZJW010000096.1 GCA_023415595.1 Bacillota bacterium | reverse complement strand
CCCATTGGCTTCCCTGTATGCCACAATATTCTTAGCAATCGGTTTACTGATGCCCGATACATATTCAAGAAGGGACACGGAAGCGGTATTTATGTCTACTCCAACCTTATTTACGCAATCGTCCACGACTCCGGACAGGGCCTCTCCCAGCTTCTTCTGGTTCATATCGTGCTGGTACTGTCCAACCCCGATGGATTGCGGATCGATCTTGACAAGCTCTGCCAAGGGATCCTGCAGCCTTCTTGCGATGGAAGCTGCACTTCTCTGTCCCACATCGAAGTTCGGGAACTCCTCCGTGGCCAGCTTACTGGCGGAATAGACGGAAGCTCCTGCCTCATTAACGATGATGTATCGGAGCGGCCGGTTGATTTCCTTCAGCAGATCCACGATCACCAGTTCAGATTCACGGGAAGCGGTTCCGTTTCCTACAGAGATCAGTGTAATATTGTATTTATCGATCAGCTTCTTTAATACCTGCTTTGCTTCCTCTACCTTATTCTGAGGTGCGGTCGGATAAATCACGACCGTATCCAGCACCTTACCGGTGCTGTCCACAACTGCCAGCTTACAGCCTGTTCTAAAGGCAGGGTCCCAACCCAGAACCACCTGTCCTGCAATCGGAGGCTGCATGAGCAGCTGTACCAGATTCTTACCAAAGACCTTAATCGCTCCGTCCTCTGCCTTCTCGGTAAGATCATTCCGGATCTCCCTCTCGATGGCGGGCGCAATCAGGCGCTTATAGCTGTCCTCTATCGTTGCCTTCAGATAGTCATTCGTATGGACGTTATCCTTAAGAATAACCTTCTTCTCCAGATATCTTAGGATCCTCTCCTCCGGAGCAACTATCTTGACCGTGAGAATCTTCTCATTCTCACCGCGGTTGATCGCGAGGATTCTGTGGCCGGCAAGTTTCTCTATACTCTCTTCGAAATTATAATACATTTCATAAACTGACTCTGTTTTCTCATTTTTTGCTACTGAGGTCAGCTTACCTTCCTTCATGGTAACATCACGGATGTAACTGCGGTGCTCGGCATCATCGGAAATATCCTCAGCGATGATATCCATGGCTCCGGCAATTGCCTCTTCCACGGTGTGGACCTCCTTCTCCTCGGAGAGGAAGGCGACTGCCGCTTCCGTCAGGGGTTTGTCCGTCTCCTGAGCAATCAGGATGGCGGCCAGACCATCCAGACCCTTTTCCTTCGCTATGGTTGCCCGTGTCCTCCTCTTAGGACGATAAGGACGGTACAGATCCTCCACAACAACCAGCGTCGCCGCAGCTAAAATCTGAGCCCTCAGCTCCTCGGTCATCTTGCCTTGCTCCTCTATGCTACCTATGACCTGGGTTTTCTTCTCCTCCAGGTTTCTTAGATATATCAGTCTCTCATGAAGATTTCTCAGCTGCTCATCGTCCAGGGAGCCGGTAACTTCCTTTCGGTATCTGGCGATAAAAGGAATGGTATTCCCTTCATCAATCAGCTTCACTGCAGCTTCCACCTGTTCCAGGCGGATATTCAATTCTTCTTTTATTTGTTTTAAGATGTCCATAATAACCTCCATACTGCCGTCAGGCAGGCCAAAAACTTTAGCGTAAAGTAATTAGATCAAATTTCCGCAATATCCTTATCATACCATCAGGAAGGGGGAAAATCAACTCGAACAGGAGTATTTACATTTATGTCAATATTATTTACATTTTTCCAGGTGGGATGTATAATAATGGTGTAATCCTACAGGTAATTTAAGTTTGAAAGGAGGGGACTCTTTGATCAATGCGGTCAGCTATAATTATAACTTGTACCCGATGAAGCCTGCCAGCCTTACTGATACTGTCCAGGCTGTCAGCAAGGTTCAGAAGATGGACCCCCTGAAACCGCAGAGCGGAACCAGGGTATGGAAAACCAGTCCCTCTGAATGCAGCACCTGTAAAAGCCGCAAATACGTGGACGGCTCCAACGAGAATGTCTCCTTTAAGACTCCGGCCAACATCTCACCGGGGGCTTCCTTTGCCACTGTATCAGCCCATGAAGGCGAGCATGTTGCCAATGCAGTCAGTAAGGGGAATGAGCCCGGTGCCAAGCTGATCTCAGCATCTGTAAGGCTACAGATGGAGGTATGTCCGGAATGCGGTACTCCCTATATCGCCGGTGGGGAAACCCGCACCATGATCCAGTACCAGGAGCAGAACCCTTATGAAAGCAATCGTAAATCCGTGGAGGGCAGCCTGCTCAAGGGAATGAACGTAGACTACGTGGCTTGATCGTGCGCAGGCTGCGCAGCGCTTAGCACAGCTAAGCACTATACAGACAAAAATAAAAATCCGGATGAGAGCAAGCTCTCCCCGGACCGTATATTTAAAGCCTAGCGCACACTCGCATTTGCTTCGCAAATCCTCGTGCGCGGGCTGCGCCCAATACTCGCAAAAAATTCCCAGATGTAAGCAAGCTTACTCTGGGAATTTTCTATGCTCGTGCTAGGCTTTAAAGCCTTCGCGACTGTTACAGCTGTACGGATAAGAATTTATCATGGACAGCATTCATTGCCTTCTCTACATACATCTCATCTATCAGAACAGTAACCCTGATTTCAGAGGTGGAGATCATCTTAATATTCACTCCGACATCATATAGCGCCTCAAACATCATGGCTGCGACTCCGGAGTTGGACATCATACCTGCACCGACAATGGAGACCTTCGCCACATCCCGTTCCACATCTATCTTCTGGCACTTCAAGCTGCCCTCACGATGGCGTTCCAGTATCGCAACGGCTTCCTCGAGGTCATCCTCCTTCACCGTAAAGCAGATATCCTTCGTACCGTCCCTTCCGACGGATTGTAGAATGATATCAACATTCACATCATGCTTCGCAAGGTGGTTAAATAATTTAAATGCCACCCCCGGCTGATCCTCCAGGCCAATTACTGCAATACGGGCTGTATTTTTATCGCACGCCACACCGCTGACAAGCATTTTCTCCATCTTAACTTCCTCCTTAACCAAGGTACCTTCTGTTCTATTTAAACTGGAGCGCACTACCAGCTGCACTCCATATTTCTTTGCCATTTCAACAGAACGGTTATGGAGTACGCCGGCTCCTAAGGAAGCCATCTCCAGCATCTCGTCATAGGTAATCTCATTCAGCTTCCAGGCGGTCTTTACAATCCTTGGATCAGCCGTAAATACGCCATCCACATCCGTATAGATCTCACAGGCATCTGCATGCAGGGCTGCAGCCAGCGCTACTGCCGTGGTATCAGATCCTCCGCGTCCCAGTGTCGTATAGTCATCATATTTATTCACTCCCTGGAAGCCTGTAACCAGAACGATCCGCTTATTCTCCAGCTCATTCCGGATTCTCTCCGTATCGATCCGCTTCAGTTTGGCATTTCCATAGACTGCCGTTGTATGCATTGCTACCTGATAAGCATTCAGTGAGACTGCCGGGATTCCCAGTGTATCCAGTGCCATAGCCATCAATGCCACCGATATCTGTTCCCCGGTGGTCAGCAGCATATCGAGCTCTCTTTTGGATGGATTGGGGTTGATTTCTCTTGCCTGAGCCAGTAATACATCAGTCTGCTTCCCCATTGCCGATAATACGACTACAATTTCATGACCCTGTTTAAAATCTTCCATGCATCTTCTGGCAACATTAAAAATTCTTTCCTTATCGGCCACAGAAGTACCGCCGAATTTCTTCACTATTAACATAGCTGCCTCCTAAAACCAAAGATACTGAGTATCTCAACCAACTTTACCCGTTATATGTTGAAGCAACAATTATCCGGTACATCCTTTTTTCATGCTCCGAATAATTTGTTAATAACAGTATATCCGTCTCTCACCACATTGCCACTGGTTTTACCCTCTGCTTCATTATAAAACCATGGATTATTTTGCTCCTTGGTGCTGTCGTATAAGAGGTAAGGAACAGGATCGCTGGTATGAGTTCTTAAGCGAATCGGGGTGGGATGGTCGGGCATGACAAGCATTCTATAATCCGTACCTGCCTTCCCTAGCTCCTCCACCACAACCTTTATCACCCTCTGGTCAAGATATTCGATGGACTTGATTTTATTCTGAGTGTTCCCCTGATGTCCCATCTCATCCGGTGCTTCCACATGGATATATACGAAATCATACTGATCTTCCAGTAATACCTTTACTGCTGCCAGGGCTTTACCTTCATAATTCGTGTGAAGGGTTCCGTCCGCACCCGGCACTTCGATCACCTTCATTCCGGCACCGACTGCAATTCCCTTTAAGAGATCAACTGCAGAGATCATGGCGCCTTTTTTATGGGTCTTCTCCTCAAAGGAGGAAAGCGCAGGCTTCGTTCCCGCACCCCAGAACCAGAGAGAATTCGCTTTATTTAATCCCTTAGCCTGTCTTGCCTCATTCAAGGGATGATGGTTCAATATCTCATAGCTCTTCTTCATCATTTCCTTCAGAGCCGTTTCCTTTGGAAGGTAAATCCCAATGACCCTGCCGAGGATATCATGGGGCTGGGCTAAGTCAACCACATCACCCTGATCCCAGATCGTCAGGTGGCGGTAACTGGTACCCACATAGAATTTATAAGTTTCGGTCTCCAGCTCCTTTCGGACAGCCTCGATAAGAATGGCTGCATCCTCAGTAGAGATTTCCCCCGAACTGTGGTCCAAAATGATTTTCTGTTCGTAGGGCAGATCATCCTCGGATAGGGTTACGATATTACACCGCAATGCAATATCCGTTGCCTTCATATCCACTCCGATGCTTAGCGCCTCCAGAGGGGAACGTCCGGAATAATACTGCTTCGGATTATACCCGAGTACCGCCAGGTTTGCTGTATCACTACCCGGCTTCATGCCCTCAGGTATGGTATAAGCGATTCCTATTTCTGATCTATGGGCCAGTTGATCCAACTGCGGAGTGACTGAAGCCATCAGAGGTGTTTTATTTCCAAGCTCAGGTAATGGCTCATCGGCCATACCATCACCAAGTATTACGATATATTTCATGGAACTGCTTCCTTTCGTATCATTCGCTATTAAAATCTTACTCGGATTACATTTAGAACGCCATCCATGGAACTCTTCAGTTCCTTCATTCTTTGCTCAGTCATGAATGGAGTAATAAATGCATATTCCCCGGATATCTCTGCACTGATCTCCTCGATCCCGCCGAAAAGCTCATGGACTTTCTTCCTGATTTCCTTGTCCTGCTCCTTCACCCGGATGAAGAACCGGTGTTCCACCTTATTAATATCGGTAAGCTCCAGCTTCTTACTGCTCCAGATAGTCCATATGTTAGTCCCCAGATGCTTGGCTGCATCAACAACATCCGCAACAACAGCACTGGCTGTCGGCAGCTTGCCTGCTCCGCTTCCATAGAACATCACGTCACCGATTACATTGCCTCGGACAAAAATACCGTTGAATACATCATTCACGCTGTACAGCGGATGATTCGGTTTAATCATGACCGGAGCAACCATGGCATATACGCTCTCATCATTTTCCCGGATGCTGGAGGCAAATAATTTGATCCTGGCTCCGAGAGCCTTCGCATACCTGAAATCGGTATCTGTGATATTACTGATCCCCTCTGTGTGGATATCTTCAAAATCCACCTGCATGCCGAAGGCCAGGGAAGATAATATCGCGATCTTCCTGCAGGCATCATGTCCTTCGATGTCCGCTGCCGGATTACGTTCTGCATATCCCATGTTCTGTGCATTTCTAAGCGCAGTATCAAAATCCAGACCATCATCGCTCATTTTCGTGAGGATATAATTCGTTGTACCGTTTAGGATACCGGTAATCTCAACAATTTCGTCCGCTGTCAGGGACTGATTAAGAGGCCTGATAATCGGAATACCACCACCGACACTTGCCTCGAAGAGAAAGTTCAAGCTTCTCTCCTTCGCTATATCCAAAAGCTCTGCACCGTGCTTGGCGACAAGTTCTTTATTTGAGGTAACTACACTCTTACCAGCTAACAGTGCCTTCTTCACAAAAGTATAGGCCGGCTCAACACCTCCCATTACCTCTACGACAACCTTCACCTCAGGATCTTCCAGAATAATATTGACATCATGTACCAAAACCTTCATAATCGGATCTCCCGGAAATTCCCGCAGATCCAGTACATATTTTATGTTTATCTTATCTCCGGCCCGTTTTCCGATGCTCTCCCCATTGGTATTCAGAACTTCTACCACACCGGAGCCAATCGTGCCATACCCTAAGACTGCTATATTGATCATTACTTATCCTCCATTCAATGCCTTTCACTTCGTAGTCTAAATTACGCCGGGAACAAGCATCCCCAATTTATTCTCTGGCTAATATCTTCACGTAATGAATTCCATCCATGGCTTCAATCGCTTCAATCAGATCAGAGGTGCTGTCCGTTTGCGGTAAAATCTCAATACTTAAGGTCAACAGTGCTATACCGTTCACCGGTATACTCTGATGGATGGTCAGAATATTAGCTCCACACTTTGCCACCTGATTTAAGACCTTAGACAGTAAACCCGGCTTGTCATCCATTTGAAGCATAAAGGTAATTGTCTTACCCCTGGTATTCTCATAGAAAGGGAAGATGTCATCTCTGTATTTATAAAATGAGCTTCTGCTGATTTCTACGGCATCGGTTGCTTCCTGCACCGTCATGACTCTCTCTGAATCCAGCAGCCTCTTCGCTTCGACAACCTTTAACAGTACCTCGGGCACCGCCTTCTTTTTTACAAGAAAATATTGTTCTCCATTCATGTTTTCACACCTCCGGAAGGATTTACATGCTACTTATAACTACTTCTATGTTGTATGTATATCGAGTACAACTGTCTTTGATAGAAAGAAATCTTACCACATATTTATGCATAATGCAAGACCCATTTGACTTGACATCATTGAAAACAGGCGATTTGTAACTTATGCTTTATTATAATGCAATAATTATAAATTAATTTGTATATTCTAAAATGTCAGCTTCGCAGACATTTTATGAATCATGTATGAATGAATGCCAGGCAGGCATTCATCCTGCTTAAATAAAGGCTGCCTCTCGGCAGCCTTCTTATACTGTTATCGCTGTATTAGTTTTTGTTACTTCTTGTTAATCTTCTTAATATCATCCTGTTCTTCTTCACAGAGTATTCCGTCATGATCCAGCAGGATGATTAGCTTACCTTCCAAATTTGTGATCTGCTTAACATAGGTGGTATTCTTGCTCATTAAAATGGGGGGAACCTCATTCAACTGCTCCTGTTCGAGATTTATGATCCCAAGCATCTTATCAACCTCATAAGCAATTGTCATTCCATTGGAGTTAGTAGTTATCAGCCGGGTATCCTGATCCGGTTCTCTCTCCTCAAGACCAAACTTGCTCCTTAAACTATACACCGGAATAACTTCCCCGCGCAGATGAATGATACCCTTAACATTTTTAGGTGCATTGGCCGCCTTTTCAGTCGTTATATGCTTCTCAACCGTACTGACATCCATGATATTAAGTCCATAAACTTCGTCACCAATTTGAAATATTGCTTGCTTCGTGATCATATTCATCTCCATTTCTCCGCTTAGAGCGGCACAAATGCTTTGTATTTTAGTCTGCCGGTTGTTTAAGTGCACTCCATTTCAGATATGCATTGATAAAGGGATCGATATTCCCGTCCAGCACACTGGCAGCATTACCCACTTCCTCATTCGTTCTGTGATCCTTCACCAGGGTATACGGCTGAAGTACATAGGACCTGATCTGGCTTCCCCAGCCGATTTCCTTCACCTCTCCGCGGATGCCTGTTATCTTCTCCAGATTTTCCTGCTGCTTGATCAGATAGAGCTTTGCCTTCAGCATCTGCATGGCTTTATCCTTATTCTGAAGCTGGGACCTTTCATTCTGACATTGCACCACGATATTCGTAGGTAAATGAGTGATACGGACTGCAGAGGAGGTTTTATTAACATTCTGTCCACCGGCTCCGCTGGAATGATAGGTATCAATTCTGAGATCCTTATCATCAATCTCAATATCGATGTCCTCTTCGATATCCGGCATTACATCACAGGATACAAAAGAGGTCTGTCTCTTACCTGCGGCATTGAAGGGGGAGATACGGACGAGACGGTGCACTCCTCTCTCCGATTTCAGATATCCATACGCATTCACCCCGTTGATCTCCAGGGTTACTGATTTCAAACCCGCTTCCTCACCATCCAGGAAATCCAGTATATCCACAGTAAATCCCTTTTTGTCAGCCCACCGTTGATACATCCGGCAAAGCATGCTTGCCCAATCACAGCTTTCCGTACCACCGGCTCCTGCGTGCAGGGTAAGAATGGCATTATCCTTATCATATTCTCCGGAAAGCAGCGTCTTCAGACGAAGCTCCTCCAAATCATTGATAAATAACTCCAGGGCTTCCTCAATCTCAGGTAACAAAGAGGTATCATTCTCCTCATAGCCCATCTGAATTAAAGTCTGAACATCTTCATATCTGGTCCTCAGATGTGCAAATTCCTCCATCGTATCCTTCAGATTCTTCAGTTCCCTCATGAGATTTTGAGCTCTATTCGCATCATCCCAGAAACCCGGCTGTTCCATGGTCTGGTTAATTTCACTTATCCTCTGCTCTTTGTTAGCGAGGTCAAAGTGAATCCCCCACTTCCATCAGCGGTTTTTCATAGGTTCCAAGTGTATATTTAAATTGATCTAATTCAACCACCAAATCACCTCTTCCTTATTGCATAATATATTTAAGTCATATCGTGAAGTTTGCTTTCCCTTATGCATTCCTTCCACAGCAGAATTTATACTTTTTACCGCTGCCGCAAGGACAGGGATCATTCGGCATGACCTTCTTGCTGGCTCTTCTGACAGGTGCGTTGGCAACGGTTTCATCCCTGTTGGTACCTGTTACCTTTGCAACCTGCTCTCTCTCCACCTTCTGTTCAATTCTGACGTGCAGAAGAGCTTTTACTGTATCCTCACGAATGGCTGCGATCATGGAGTCAAACATCTCGAAGCCCTGGAATTTATATTCCACGATTGGCTGGCGCTGACCATATGCCTGAAGGCCGATGCCCTGGCGCAGCTGATCCATATCATCAATATGGTCCATCCACTTGCGGTCAATTACTTTCAGCAGAATGACACGCTCTATCTCCCTAAGCTGTTCAGCTTCGGGGAACTCCGCTTCCTTTGCTTCATAAAGCTTAGCCGCGTCCTCCTTCAGCTGTTGAATGAGGTCTGCCTTTCTGATTTCCTTCGTAGGATCCTTGGAAATCTCAATCCTATTCAACGGAATGATGGGCAGGAGCAGATTATTGAGTTCGTCCAGATCCCACTCTTCCGGAAGCTGGTCATCACTGATGCTGGTATTGACACTGTCTTCTACTGTGTCGGTTAACATACGGTAGATGGTATCCCTCATGCTTTCGCCATCCAGAACCCTTCTTCTCTCCGCATAAATAATTTCTCTTTGTTCATTATTGACCTGATCGTATTCCAACAGGTTCTTTCTGATACCGTAGTTATTGCTCTCGATTCTCTTCTGTGCCTTTTCAATTGCATTAGACAGCATCTTGTGCTCGATCTGTTCACCATCCGGCATTCCCAGTGCATTGAAGATTCCCATCAGACGTTCGGAACCGAACAGGCGCATCAGGTCATCCTCCAGGGAAATGAAGAAACGGGATTCACCGGGGTCACCCTGTCTGCCGGCACGGCCTCTCAACTGATTATCGATACGTCTGGCTTCATGGCGCTCTGTTCCGATGATCTTAAGACCACCGGCTTCCTTCACCCCTTCGCCAAGCTTAATATCCGTACCACGGCCTGCCATATTGGTCGCAATCGTGACTGCACCGTATTGACCGGCATCAGCAACGATTTCTGCTTCCATCTCATGGAACTTCGCATTGAGTACCTTATGAGGGATATTATGCTTCTTTAGAATACCGCTGAGTTCCTCCGAGGCTTCAATCGTAATCGTACCGACCAGAACCGGTTGGCCCTTCTTATGGGACTCGATTACTTCCTGAACGATAGCTGTCAGCTTTTCTTTCCTGGTCTTATATACTGCGTCCTGGCGATCGATACGGGCTACCGGCACATTGGTCGGGACCTCGATAACATCCATTCCGTAGATTTCTCTGAATTCCTGTTCCTCGGTAAGTGCAGTACCTGTCATACCGCTTTTCTTTTTATATTTATTGAAAAAGTTCTGGAAGGTAATTGTAGCCAGCGTTTTGCTTTCCCTCTTGACCTTTACGTTCTCCTTCGCTTCGATCGCCTGATGCAGACCATCACTGTAACGTCTTCCCGGCATGATACGTCCGGTGAACTCATCGACGATCAGTACTTCATCCTCCTTCACCACGTAGTCCTTATCCCTGAACATCAGGTTATGGGCACGCAGGGCGAGAATAATGTTATGCTGGATCTCCAGGTTCTCGGGATCGGCCAGGTTCTCCAGATTGAAGAATTTCTCCACCTTCTTCACGCCGTCAGCCGTCAGATGGACATTCTTCTCCTTCTCATTTACGACAAAGTCACCTTCCTCGGTGATCTCTTCCTTCATCAGAGCTGCCATCTTTGTCAGCTCAGCGCTTTCCTTACCCTTCTTTAACTGTCTGGCGAGAATATCACATACACGGTAAAGCTCAGTGGATTTACCGCTCTGACCGGAAATAATCAGAGGAGTTCTCGCTTCATCGATTAAGATGGAGTCCACCTCATCTATGATGGCATAATGCAGTTCACGCTGTACCAGCTGTTCCTTATAGATTACCATGTTGTCCCTTAGATAATCAAACCCGAGTTCGTTATTCGTGGCATAGGTGATATCACAGGCATAGGCGGCTCTGCGTTCGTCCTTCTCAAGGCTGTTGAGAATAACTCCTACCTTAAGGCCCAGGAACTCATGAATCTGTCCCATCCACTCCTCATCACGCTTTCCCAGATAATCATTTACCGTTACAACATGAACTCCCTTACCTTCCAGCGCATTTAAATAAGATGGCAGAGTTGAGGTCAGAGTCTTACCTTCACCGGTACGCATCTCGGTAATACGTCCCTGATGAAGAATGATACCGCCGATCAGCTGCACCCGGAAATGTCTTTGTCCGATTGTTCTTTTCGCTGCTTCCCGGACTACCGCATATGCTTCTACTAATATATCATCTAAGGTTTCCCCATTTTTCAGCCTGTTTTTGAATTCTGTTGTCTTACCCCTTAAGGCTTCATCGGATAATTTCTCATATTCCGGTTCCAGAGCTTCTATACTGTCCACGAGAGGGAGCAATCGTTTCACTTCCCTTTCGCTGTGTGTACCGAATATCTTATCAAGCAATCCCATTCTTATTCACTCCTATACATTCATTCTCTGAGTATTTTCGTTCCTGAGTAATAGTTCAACTAATATTGTAACATTTACAATTAGGTTATTCAACAGAAATTATTTTAACCGGATTAGTCCAAAGAAAATGAGCTACAGTTCAGCCTTCTTCTGATTCGATAAGACCTGGAGGAAATGTTCCCATGGATGAGACGCTCCCGCTTAGTTACATTACGTAGCGGTACATAAGGTTCTAAAAGACAGAACCTAAGTACCGACGAATGTAAATACTCACCATGGGAAGCACTTCCTCCGGGTCTTATAATATAGTCATAGTGGCTGAACTTTCTCCAGCTCTATTTTTTACACACTTAATTCGGTTAAAACCGTCTCATTCACACACATAATCCGGTTAAAATAGCTTCATTCAAAACCCAATCCGGTTAATATAATATCAATAAACACAGGCCCGTAAAAATACTTACGGGCCTGTAAACTTAATCAGTTCTTACTTTAGCGGTAATTCTAATACTCCGGCTCAATCAATCCGTAGGTGTTACCCTTCCTCTTATACACGACATTCACTTCATCGGTCTGGGCATTCCGGAATACATAGAAACTATGTCCAAGCAGCTCCATCTGTACACAAGCCTCTTCAGCATCCATGGGCTTTATTGCAAAACGCTTAGTTTTTACAATTTTAATTGCATCATCCTCAAAATAATCATCCTCCATAAAAGCCTGATTAAAATTGGATGAAGCCTGCTTATGGTCGATCAGCTTGTTCTTATATTTCCTTAATTGACGTTCGATAATTTCTTCTACCAGGTCAATGGATACATACATGTCATTGCTTACCTGTTCAGCCCTGATGATATTGCCCTTAACGGGTATCGTAACTTCAATCTTTTGCCTTTCCTTTTCAACACTAAGTGTTACATGAATTTCTGTATCAGGAGTGAAGTATCGTTCCAGTTTTCCGATTTTCTCATAAACCGCTGTCTTTAACCCTTCTGTAACATCAATATTCTTTCCACTGATAATATAACGCATAACGCCCAACTCCTTTTTACTTTCTAGTAGCATATGAATTATGCTGATTTTATTATAACATAAGCCTGAAAAAGTGACAAGCCAAATTGCCAATGCTGGAATTTATATGAAACCTCCCCAGTCATTTGTTTATATCAGGCACAATTTTACATATATTTCATTCTGTTGTGTATATTCCCCTTTAATTCTACTAATTACGTTTAATTTTTGTCAATTTATTTTCTCTTTTTATATTATCCGACAATTAAAAAGTCAAGCCCTAAACAGCCTTATTTTGTTGGCTCATGTCGATTTATCATAAGTTACAAAACGCATTTTCGTTATTGACACTGGTTTTGGCATGCGACAAGAGTAGTTTATGAATGTGGATAATGTGGATAAATACGTGTATAACTTCTTTTTATTCAAATTTAAGGCTTTTCACTCGTGGATAACTTATTGATAATAAATAAATTGCAATAAACAAATCCCCATATTATGGGAGTTCTTGCGGTATGTTTGTGCAAGTTGTACAGTTCTGACTTTGTCAATAGGACTTTATGATAATTTTTCCATCTACACTATTTTCTCTATTTTAATCAAATTTCAAAATAATATGAAAGTTAAAAATATTATAATGATTTTTAAGAAGAGGATTGTCTATTGAAAAAAGGACCATCGGATATCTTATCTTCTTAGATAATATACTCCAATCGTCCATTATTTAAACATATTATGTATTAAGATTATGGTATAGATCCATTACTCCGTGGCGTTTTTATCCTTCATCAGAGTTTTCTCATACTTATCCACCTTGTCTGCCAGGAAGGGTGCTAAGCCTACAAATTCTGCCCCATAATTATTCCTCTTTGCGTCAATGGCAGACATTCTGATGATTTGTATTACGACACGGAAGAAATCACCGTTGCCAAAATCAATCGTTCCTCTGAAATAATATCCTATCGGCAGGTCAGCTTCACTAACAAAACCGATACCGCTCCTGGAAATATCAAAGACTGATATGGAAGCACCGATATTCTTGATTATGACATTGTCCTGCTTAAACACTTCGTCAACATCCAAACTCAGTTCAATGGGAAGCCTTTTATATCTTCTTCTCTCCTGGTTCGCTTTATCTTCCATAATATGAACTCCTTCTATCCCATAATAAGCGTTAAGTATACAACCCCTGCTAATATGTTTATATTTTACCATATAATCTTTTATTTTCCAATGGCAAACTATGGGTTTCCATATGTTTTTTTGCAAACAAGGTCAATACAAAAACCGGACCATATGCGATGAACATGATGTACCGGTAATCGAGTGTAGGTTCGCTTGTCATGAACAAAAAAGGTTATCCCGGCACTTATCTTTAGTAATTCAAATTACTGATAAGGATACGGGATAACCTTAAAAATTTCATATCACACAGGTATCATAGTTAATAAACAACTCTTCTGACCCTGTAGACCTTACGATAGTTATATTTTGAGATGATGATGCCCTGTCTGGAGTTTGCCGCCTGTACTACTTGGTCATTTCCTATGTACATCGCAACATGGTTTACGGTTCCACTGCTGTTCGTATAGAAGATCAGATCACCAGGCTTACGTTCATCGATATCTACCCTAATTCCTGCTGATACTGCCTGATCATAGGAAACACGAGGTATGGAATATCCGAAGTCTTGATAAATTCTCCATACAAAGCCGGAGCAATCCGCACCATTGGTTAAGCTTGTTCCACCCCAAACATATCGGTTTCCAACGAATTTTTGGGCATAGGATATAATATCACTTCTTAACTCCGACAGGCTTCCGGAATCCTGGTTGGACGGTTTGCTGACCGGCTCCTCCTTTTTATCCTTAGCAGCCTGGGCTGCTTTCCGCTCTGCCTCTTCCTGTGCTTTCCTTCTGGCCTTCTCTTCTTCCAGCTTTCTTAAGCGTTCCGCTTCGGCGCGTTCTGCTTCCTGCTGTTCTCTTAAGATCCTTTGCTCTTCCTCTATCGAAATTGCTT
>JAEZJW010000079.1 GCA_023415595.1 Bacillota bacterium | reverse complement strand
TTAACATGAATGCCGTAGATCTCTCTCAGCAGCTCCGCGGAAAGAATCTCATCTGCCGGTCCCGTTGCTCTGATGATCCCATCCAGAATCACCATCACCTCATCTGCAAATAAAAAAACATGTTCTGGGTTGTGGGTGGACTGAATAATCAGGTACCCTTGTTTTGCAAGATCATTCACCGCCTTCATCACCTTGATCTGATTTCCGTAATCCAGATTGGAACAAGGCTCATCCATGATAATGACTTTGGTCTGCTGAGCCAGAGCTCTCGCTATTAGTACCAGCTGCTGCTCGCCCCCGCTGATTCCCTGGAAATTCCGATCTTTCAGATGCCGGATATTCACCAGTTCAAGGGAGGATTCCGCAATTTTCCGCTCTTGTTTCCCAGGATTTCCAAACCGTTTGAGCCTGGCGGTGGTTCCCATAAGGACCATATCAAGCACTGAATAGGAAAACGCTGTGGAATGATTCTGGGGAATATAAGAAATTTTTTCGGCCAGCTGGACCGGAGAAAGGTTGCACGCGTCCGTTCCGTCAATCAAAATTTGCCCGCGCCAGCCTTTCAAAAGTCCAAGAATGCAGCGAAACAAGGTGCTCTTTCCTGCGCCGTTTCTACCCAAAACGCAAAGGAGGGAGCCCCCAGATGCCTGGAACGAGATTCCCTTTAAAACATCGTTACTTTTATAGGAAAAATATAAATCGTTGACGTTCAGTCCCATAATAATATCTCATACAGGTTTGCTGATTCGCAGAGTAGATGCGCCGCCGCCACTTCAGGGCGAGCCTTCCGCAATCAAGATGATCGAGCCGCACCGGCTTAGCACAAATTCAGCGCTGCCTGCCTCCCTCCTTTAAAATCAAATATAGAAAAAAAGGTGCGCCGATGAATGCAGTAAGAATTCCAATGGGAATCTCTCTGGTTGCAAGCATTCGTGCGAAGTTGTCAACCACCAGCAGGAAACTGCTCCCCAGCAGTACGGAAGCCGGCAGCATTACCCGGTAGTCATCACCCACGATCATCCGCGCAAAGTGAGGAATCACAAGCCCTACCCATCCGATGAGGCCGCTTACAGATACCGCAGCAGCGGTGATGAGCGTAGCACCCCCAATGACCACTGTCCGAACCACTCTGGCATTGATCCCCATGGTTCGAGCTTCCTCATCTCCCATGGTAAGAACATTCAGTCTCCAGCGCAGCATCAGAATCGGCAGAATTCCAATGATGATGGGCGGGCATGCAAAAAAGACATCCTGGGTTCTGGTGGAAGCCAAGCTTCCCATAAGCCAGTATGTAATGGCCGGCAAGGTATCCGTCGGATCGGCCACCAGCTTTAGGTAAGATACCCCCGCATTAAAAATGGAGCCGACCATAATCCCTGCCAAAATGAGCCCTAGGGTAACATTGAACTTCACCCTTCTACTAATGGCCAGCACAATCACAACCGCAAGAATGCCAAACAGGAAAGCACTGATGGAAACCGCCTTATATCCAATGGCAAAAAACAGCCCCAGTGCTGCTCCGAAGGCAGCACCATTGGAAGCTCCAAGGATATCCGGCGAAACCATGGGGTTTTGAAATATCCCCTGATACGCAGCTCCTGCGCAGGCCAGTCCTCCACCGATTACCGCTCCCATAATGACGCGCGGCAACCGGACATTGAACAGTACCGTCTCATCCTGAACAGTCCAATCCATAGGAATCTCCATTACTCTGGACAAAAGAATCTTCAAAAGAGTCCATGGATCAATTGCATATTTCCCCAGCAAAAAAGACCCCAAAAAGCAGACTGCCAGAAGAGCGGCAAGTCCGCTCATGCGAATTTTGATGTGTTTCGGGTCCCTCACTGCAACTCCTCCCTGTATGAATCAACTCGTTTTATTTTTAAAAACGTAACGGTATCCAGTTAAAACCCGCTTTTCGCGGGCATTTCAGAATTAATCTTGAGTAGAGGTAATAGATTTGATGGAACCACCGTTTCCCTATAAAATTGTTCCAGAAAAACAGCGATTCGATCTTCCGCTTCTGTTTTGGTTTTACGTGAAAATGAAATCAGCTGTGCATCAAACTGTTCCTTCAAATCTCTACGCAATACCTGATGCCAGGTGAGGCAGCTTTGATCTATCACATTCTGCTCACACATATGGCGATTTTTTTCCTCCAGCTTCAGTACACCAATACAAGGAATCGAACTAGAAAGAACCCTGTATAATGCTTCCCTGAATTCCGGTATCCCAAGCTCCATTCCGCCGATTTCGTCCAGAAGAATCAGCTTCTTCCCGTCGGAATGATTGAGATATTGCAGTGCTGTTTCTAAAAACAGTTTCGGTGCCTTCACTGCTTTTCCATTTTGAAAAGAAAGAAAGATTCCTGTTAAGTCCGCTTGATACTCCCTTGTCAATTCAAGGGCTTCCGCCGCAGGGACAATCCGAAATCCTACGGTTTCGCCGCTGCTGTCTAAAAGTCTTTGACTGCTGAATCCCCCGGTCTGATCAAGGAACGGCTGAATCAGCCTTCTGATCAACGTCGACTTGCCTTCCTGCACAGCCCCTTCCAAAAACAGGTGCTTCATTGTCCGCCTCCGAAGTATTTATGGAAAAGTCCCTCAGAACACCGTTCCAGTTCTTCCCGCATATTGATATAGTTTCTTACAAAGAGCCTGCCTTCTTCGGTCAGAAAGGAAATGCCTCCCTCACTGCCGCCTGCGCGGCGCTCCAGTAATAGCCTTCCTGTTTCTTTCTCTGCAAGACCGATCATTTTGAGCCCCTTGCTGTAGGAGATGTTCATCTGCCGGCATGCAGTCTGCATGGACCCGGTTCGATCCACCAATTCCAGAAACTGCAGGATTCCCGGTCCAAATACCAGTTCGTTTCGGCCAATCTTCAATTGAAGACTGTAACGCAGCGGTTCTCGGCTCCGGGAAGCACTCTGACGCATCCGAACAAGATCCTCTTCGGTTTCCAGTTCAAACAGGATTCCTTCATCGTTGACGTCAATGTACTCGACTTCCCGCCCTTTGGCCGTCACCGCGCCCCAAAGTCCGTTACTTCCTTTATAATTCAGTATATCTCCAAACAATCCACTTCCAAGGAGGATGGGGTGCCCCGGTTTTCCATTAAAGACCGGGCAGACTGCATCCTTTTTTCCATCCAGAAGCATGCGCAAGCTTGCAGAAGTAAAAAGTGGGACATCCACAGGCATAACAAAAATTCTACCGCATTCCTTTTGTAGATAATCGATTCCCATTTGAACCGCATGAAACATATCCCGATTCCGGTAATCATCATTTCGCAGAAACACCACACCCATTCTGGCCAGATGCTTTTCAATATTTTGGGCGTTATGCCCGGTGATTACCACAATGGGGTCCACGTCCGCATGCTGCAGCGT
>JAEZJW010000067.1 GCA_023415595.1 Bacillota bacterium | reverse complement strand
AGAAACCAATCGTTTTTTCCACCAGGCCCTTCTGCAATCCCTGGATTAAGGATCCGATGAAGATCTGCACGGAGACACCGATAGCGATACCGAAGATAATAAGCAGCGTTTGTCCTCGGTTGGATCTTAAAAATCTGAGTGCTACCTTGAAACCTAATTTCATACTCCAATTCCTCCTTCTGCCAAACGGCGAATATCTTCGAAGGATCTCGCGTAGCTATCGGCTCCGACTAATTTATATTACTCCGGAGCTTCCTCAAAGGCATGGCCGCCTACTACTACTTTCAGCTGATTGCCAACGGCTGCCTTAAGCTCCTCAATCATTTTCTTGGTTACAAACAGATTATAATAATTGCTTACACTGATGGCCACGATATCCGGGTGGATGACATGGACCGCATTATAAAAATCCTTATAGGGTGTATTGCTTCCTACGTAGATCGCCTGATATCCGCAGATAGTGAAGAAATCAGCTGCCATTCTTGCTCCGAGATCATGATATTCATCGGGCGGGCAGAGTATCGCAGCTATTCCCCTTGCCGGCAGGTTAAGCTTCTGTCTTAAAGCCAAAACATAAGGATAACAGCCTTCCACAATGGTTCTGACCATCGCGGTTTTTACGTGCTCCTTCCAGATGCAGATTCTCTGATCCTCCAGCTCGCAGGTCATATGATTCAGCATAGGCGCTAATATCTTCTCATACAATGTAATTACATCCAGTTCCCCCCGCTCCAGCTGATCAAGGATATAGGTAACTGCCATTTCCTTATTTTCCTCTTTAAAATACTGATGGAATTGATCATAAATGCTTATCATTCCTTTATCTCCCTCCAAATAAGTGTTTAAATCCGATTATGTATTTTACTATTAGTAGCCAGTAGTCCCACTTTATCCTTAAAGATTTTTTAATTACATTATATACCATATATTATACTGTGTAAAGTCCTTTTTAATAATAATTACTATTACTATTATTTATAATAAACCTTAGAAATCTTAGGATACTTATAATTATCTTGTATCATTTCCACTCTTAAGCTGACCTAAAAAGGACTTTCAAACGATACTGAGTACGTTTGAAAGTCCTTATACATTGTATTATCTTAAACCATTAAATAACGCATTAAGGAGTACTCTGTCAGGGTCCTGATTAAGCTCCCAGATCATTACCCCTGCAAGACCATTATCCTTTACATACTGAGCTTTCAGCGCCATAGATTGTTCGTCTTCGTAGGAGATGAAGGTGGTTCCGTTAAATAACCAGGGAACCATTGATTGCTGATGGAAATAACGTACATAAGTGGAATCCTTCAAGTAGTTGGCTGCAATATTTGCATAGCTGATCGAAGCACAGCCCGAGTAGGTCTGATATAACCCCTTATTTACATTCCCTACCGCTTTATAGATATATCCGTAGAATGGTACACCCATCACCAGCTTCTCTTTCGGGAAGCCGGAGCTTAGCCAGGCTTTGATGCTCTGATCCACACTCCACTTATATTGCTGGGTAATATCGCTGTTACCGTAGAGTGGAGCATTAAAATCCGTGTACGGATCCCAGGAGCCATGGATGTCATAAGTCATGACATTGGCATAATCCACATATTGTGACAGGAGGCTGAGCTCAACATTTTTAATATATCCGCTGCTGGCAGCTCCTGCAAAGGTCAGCAGGTATTCCCTGCCATCCAGCTGTTCTCTTGCATCAAGCTTTTCCCTTATCGTACGCATCAGAAGTGTAAAGTTCTGTTTGTCCTCAGGACGTCTGATATTGCTGGCGAGTCCACCGGATACCGGATATTCCCAGTCAATATCAACTCCGTCAAACCCATATTTCACTATAAATTCCACGCAGCTGTCCGCAAAGGTATTCCGCGATTCCTCCGTAAGAGCCGCATCCGAGAATCTTCCGGACCAGGACCAGCCTCCGACCGCTATGACAGTCTTCAACTTCGGATTGACAGCCTTCAAGGCGTTCAGTTTACTGATATTAGCCGGATCAACATCTGGATAACCTAACATCAGCTTAAAATCACTCCCTATATTAGCGAATGCGTAATTAATTACTGTCAGCTTGCTCGCATCTATTTTGTCAGGGGTATAACCGGAGTAAGCTGCCCATGCCGCATAATATCCGATCATCTGTTTTGAAGAGACAGGAATCGGAGTCGGTGTCACGGTAGGCACCGGTGTTGGTGTTATAGTCGGCATCGGGGTCGGTGCCGCAGTTGGTACCGGAGTAGGTGTTGCAGTCGGTATCGGAGTTGGTGTCGCAGTTGGTACCGGAGTTGGTGTCGCAGTTGGTACCGGAGTCGGTGTCGCAGTTGGTACCGGGGCGGCGGCTGTAGTGACACTCAGCGTGTTGCTCGATGACGATAAATTATTAGCGGCATCATATGCTTTCACATAAAATTGATATGTAACACTTGAACTAAGATTACTTACTGTATAACTGATTTCAGTGATTTTTCCGAGGGATCTGCCATTCATGTAAATTTCATATCCCATAACACCATTATTATCAGAACTTGGATTCCAGGTTAGGGAGACTGAGGATGTATTAATATCGGTTACCCTCAGATTAGTAGGTGCTGTAGGAGGTTTCGTATCACTTCTAGCAGGCTTAGCTGCGAATACGGTAGAGCTGGATAAGTTGGAAAGAATGAATACAAGTGTAATTAGCATTACGATTAGTCTTTTCTTCTGGAATATTCCCTTCTTCATCATAGTCTCCTTCATCTTGTGTCTCGTATTGTTATGCTTCAAATCCAGGTAATAAATAGTAAGTACTCTGCCTCCTAGTCCAGATTTTTTGATTATATTCGACATTAGTTATAATAATATGCTATCAATTTAAGTATCAATTGTCAATGTAACTTCCTTTGTTCCCGGTGGTAATTATTTCCGAAGTTTGTCCACCTTCTCAAATTTCTACTGGACGAATTCCCTGTAAGTTATTATAATATAGGTATCGGATGAAATTAGCAAAGAGGAGTGAAAAATATGGCGAATAGAGATATTAAAAAAGAAGTAAAGAAGAAGAAAAAGTCTGATACAGGTATAATGCCGTCCTTAAAACCGATTATGCCTGAACCGGAAGTAATCAAGAAGCCTAAAAAGAATTCTTAAAACTAATCAAGAAGGGGGCTTATGACTCAGCTGTAAAACAGCCAGGCATAAGCCCTCTTTGTTTTTATGTTTTTCTTATATTCTGACCTTCAGGCTGCGCATCTCCTCCAAAGCCTGATCTAAGTTCTTAAAATGTATGGTATGGAACCCATGCTTTGCAGCAGCATCAATGTTCGTCCTCACATCATCCAGGAATACTGCCTCCTCCGGCTTCAAATCGTATTTCTTAATCAGTGCCTCGAAGATTCCCGGCTCCGGCTTGACACTTCCTACTTCATAGGATATCACTCCTCCGTCAGCAAGCCCGATAAATGAGAAATGCTCCAGTGCATATTGAAAATTCCTGCCTCCATAGTTGGACAGAAGGTATACCTGATAGCCATTTTCCTTTAGGCTCTTAATTAATCCTGCCGCATAGTCAAATTCCCTGACTGCCGTATCACTGTATAAGATGAACTGCCTGATCTCGGAGGCGATTTCAGGATCATTAGCCATAAACTGTTCAATCAAATCCTCTTCTAAGGTCATACTGCGGTCCATCTCCCTCCACAGAGGGTGATTTACCGTTGCCTTCCCAATCCTTACGACCATCTCTTCCGAAAAGCCATGCTCCCTGATACAATCCTCCCAGACAAAGGGAGCCAGGACATTTCCGATATCAAATACGATAACCTTAATCATGATGCATCTCCTCAGGTTTTATGATTTGCCAGCTCTGAAGCTCTATGATGTTACCTTCCGGGTCCGAGGCATAAACGAAGACTGCTTTCCTGCCATTCTCATAGACAGCGTTTACCAGCTCCCCGTATTGACCTCCTCCGGCTTCGATTACTCGATTTAAAGTCTCCTGAACATCATCCACTTCAAAAGCCAGGTGCGCAAAGCCACATCGGTTAATGCTGCCGGCCGGTGTATCCTCCAGCTTATCATAAGAGAATATCTCCAAGGTCGGACGGTCTGTGCCATATCCGGGTAGCAGCAGATGCTCGCCTCTGATATGAGCACCGGAGATACCCGTCATATGGTCCAGCCATTCTCCTTTTAAATCCCTGGTCTCACCAATGCTTTGGCATTTCAATACAGTTTTATAAAATTCGATTAACTTCTCCGGATCCCGTGCTATAAGATTTGTATGAACATAACGAAACATCGCATGCCTCCTGGTATGTGAAAATACGCGTCAATATAACTCTGATTTGGCGGAATAGATATCAGTAATTATAAAGCAGTTACCATAATCCGTCAATTCCTTACTCTAGGTAATCTGTTTTATATACAATACGAAAAACCGTCCCCGAAAATCCCGTTATTATATAGTATATAAACCAGGAAGGTTCCGGTTGTAACGATATCAAGTAAGGATAACTTCCTTCGTCATAATCTTCTCCGCGAAGATCCGGTCATGCTCGACGAAAATCATCGTGGGCTGATACTTAAGCAGCAGCTCCTCCAACTGTATCCTGGAAAGTACATCAATAAAATTCAGAGGCTCATCCCATAGAAATACATGAGCCGGCTCCGTCAGACTCCTTGCCAGCAATACCTTCTTCTTTTGTCCTGCACTGAACTCCTCCATATTCTTCTCGAACTGGTTTCTTGAGAAGTCCAGCTGACGAAGCACTGTCTTAAAGATGGTCTCATCCAAGCCATGATAGTAAGCATAATCCTTCAGATTGCCCATCAGCCCGGAGGTATCCTGGGACACATAGGAAATCTTCAATCCGGAGGCCACCAGATATTTTCCGGTATATGAAATATTCTCTCCCAGCAGCAGCTTAAACAGTGTTGATTTCCCGGAGCCGTTCCTGCCCCGGATCGCTATCCTATCCCCTCGGTTCAGAAGAAGATTGATTGGGCCAGCGATCTCTCTCCCATCATAATACAGCCTCAAATCCTCTGCTTCCATCAGACGATCCTTATAGAATTCCAGAACATTCATCTTTAATGGATCTGCTTGCTCAATATTCTTTAATAATCCTTTTTTCTCTTCGATCGATGAGAGTTTCCGGTTCTCGATCGCTTTCGCCCGTTTCATCAGCTTCGCGGATTTATGTCCGATAAAGCCCCTGTCCCCCGCATGATTACCTATTTTTGATGCTTCCACCTGATCGGACCAGCCTGCTGTGCGTCTGGCGGACTCCGTCAGCTCCGAAATTTCCTTCTTCAGCTGTTCGTTTTTCTCCAGCTCATATTGATCGTTACGCTCCCTGTTCTGGTACCAGGAGGAGAAGTTACCCTTCTGCACCTCGATATCCGCCTTATTGATGGAAAGAACGTGATCGATACATTTATCCAGGAAAGCACGGTCATGGGACACCAGAAGGAACCCCTTCTTCGTCTGCAGGTAGTCTGCCAGGATATCCCTCCCCTCCATATCCAGATGGTTCGTGGGTTCATCGATCAGCAGAAAATGATTCTTCTTCAGGAACATCGCTGCTAACATCAGCTTCGTTCTGTCTCCGAAGCTAAGGGTGTGAAACGGCCGTTCCAGTACTGACAGATCAACCTGCAGCTTCCCCAGCTCCTTCTCAATCAGCTCCTCGATGATGTACCCATCATGCTTCTGGTATAGTTCCTGTAGTTCACCATATCTGATCATGGCAGTGGATATCTGTTCCTGCTCTTGGTGTAAAAGAAGCTGCAATTCCCTCTCATGCTCCTCCAGACATTGCTGCATCTGAAGCTCCCACTCCCGAAAGGGTGCGATAATGTCCTTAATCACCTCCATTGTATTCCTGTCAGGATTAGTAACTTCAAACGGAAAGTAGTCGAACTCCACTGAAGCACTTATGCTTCCCTGATATTCATACTTTCCCATAAGCAGATTAAGAAATGTTGTTTTTCCCCTGCCGTTCCTTCCAATAAAACCGAGCCTCCAGTCCGTATCTATCTGAAAGCTTACATGCTCAAATATATTCTCATAAATCGTATCATAACTGAAGGTAAGGTCCTTCACCATAATCTGCGCCATACGATCATCCTCCTTTATTTCGCTTCACTGCAGTTCTTTCGCAGTCAGATTTGTTTCACCGATTACCCGCTTCCATACCTATTCTTATGGTTCACGAGTAGCTCAGATCCTTTCCTTTATTCTGTGAATATAAGAAAGGCCACAAGAAATTACTCTTCTTGTGGCCGGACGATTTGTAAGCACAGAAGCCCTCCATAAATGCAGGCTTCTCCTATCAATATTCGTTTCATACCGGTATTGGGAATCATAATTTCTTGCATGCAATAGAAATAAGCCGTAACGGCCTTCCATCACATATTCTCTTATTAAGAATTAGCAAGTAATTACTATCATTCCTTCTACCTCGTTTCATTAAACTGGGTTTATTTTAGCACCCTCGCCGGAGGATGTCAACCCCATATTCCTGATATATCTTGCATATGATTTCTGCTATTCCTTGATTTTGATATACGCCACTAGTATATCTGATTCCTGTTATCCATTCATTCTGATGCCTTCAGCTTCTTAATCTATGGAGTTTAGTTTCTGTCTTCCTCATCAAAGAATATCTCCAGAAGCTTCAGATAATCCTCATACGAGAATAGCAGATCCAGTGCATCTGTTACCTCCGCCGCTTTTTTCGTCTGCTCGGAGGGTGGAACGATCCAGCTTTGCACCGGTGCAGAGGCAGCTGCCTGAACCGGCATCCTGTTCTGGCTGGAAGTACTGACGGTTGCTGTTCCGGCCTCCAGATTCTGCTGCATATAGTTCGTCACCTTAACAACATAATTCTGCGTCTCTTCAAACGGTGGAATTCCACCGTATTTCTTCACATTATTCATACCTGCATTATATGCAGCCAAAGCCAGGCTCGTGTTTCCGTCATATTTGTCCAGCAGCTCTTTGATATACTTCGCACCGCCATTGATGTTCTGCTCAGGATCAAAGGAATCTGTAACCCCCAGGTATTCTGCTGTCTTTGGCATCAGCTGCATGATACCCTGTGCTCCGCTTCGGGATACGGCGTCTGCTCTAAAATCCGATTCTGCCTTACCGATAGCCTTGAGTAGCTCAACAGGAACATTATATTTTTTTGCAGCTTCACCAAAAATCTGATCCAGATCCTTCTTCTCTTCCAGATAGGAGGAGAAGGACTGACTGTCCTTGTTCTCAGTTCTGGTGGTTTTGATAAGGTTAACATTTCCTGCAATAGTATTTGTGATTGCTCTTACTTCTGCCATAGCTCCTCCTTGGTACTTCACCTGTGATGATCCATTCGGTTGTATCCTATTATAACAGCTGTGCTCTTAATTCCTCTCCGGTCTTCTGCGATAGATATGCAGGGGCGATGTCAAATACAGTCTTGGCACCGCTCATGCCCTCCTGGCCAAGCCGATAAGCGGCTCTGGCATAGGCAAGCATAACATTGGCGGTAAAGTCCGGATTAGAGTCAAGCTTCAGGCTATATTCGATGATATGGTTATTTTCCAGGTCTTTTCCGGTTCTGCCGCTCTGGAATACAAAGCCCCCGTGAGGCATGGCACTATGTTTTTCCTTTAATTCCTCCAGGCTGATAAAATGAACAATCGTATCATAATCATTGAAATAATTGGGCATGGATTTAATCTCCTGCTCAATCCTGTTTAAGTCTGCATCCTGCTTAGCAACAACAAAGCACTCCCTGAGATGCTTGTCCCTGGTGGTAAGTGCCGGAGCTTCACCGTTCCTTACTCTCTCCATGGCCTCTTCCACCGGAATGGTATATTGCTTTGCATCCAGAACACCCTCTACTCTTCGGATCGCATCGGAATGTCCCTGGCTGACACCCTTACCCCAGAAGGTATAGGCTTTGCCTTCCGGAAGGATAGCATCTGCGTACAGGCGATTTATGGAGAACATTCCGGGGTCCCAGCCACTGGAAATGATGCAGATTTTGCCTGCGGCTATCGCTTCCTGATCTACCTCGGTAAAGTACTGAGGTATCTTGGCATGGGTATCGAAGCCATCCACGGTATGGAACAGCTTCGCAAACTGCGGCCCCTGAACAGGAAGGTCACTCATACTTCCCCCACAGAGCAGCATTACATCTATTTTATCAGTCATATTAGCAGCATCTTCAATGGTATAGGCTTTCACGCCCTCTGTAGCAACCTTGATCTCGGAAGGATTACGTCTGGTAAATACTCCGGCCAGCACCATATCCTTGTTCTGTCTGATTCCAAGCTCTGCACTTTTTCCTAGATTTCCGTAACCAACAATACCTATTCTAATTTTCGACATGAATCGCTCCTCCAACTCGAACTTATCTTTACGTTTTTTTGATTATAGCACACATCCTTCCAACTTACAAAATATTTTCGATGAAATAATCCTGAAGGACAGTGATTCTGAGATTGACGAAACATGGTGGGATAAAGTCTAATAAGACGGCATACAACAAGAAAGGTGCGGCTTTTGGCCGCACCTGATTCTTATGATTGCATAAGTTAGTGTAAATATATCTTCTTAGTTCTCGATCAGCTTTTTCTTCTTGGTCCAGCTCATCATGTTACGAAGCTCTGCTCCGCCCTTCTCAAGCTGGTGCTGGGACTCTATTCTTCTCTTCGCATTGAAGTACGTGCAGCCGATCTGGTTCTCTAAGAGCCAGTTGCGGGCAAAGGTTCCGTCCTGAATATCTGAAAGTACCTTTCTCATAGCGGTCTTCGTATCCTCAGTGATGATCTTCGGTCCGGTGATATAATCTCCGTACTCCGCCGTATTGGAGATCGAATATCTCATTCCTGCGAAACCGCTCTCATTGATCAGATCAACGATCAGCTTCATCTCATGGATACATTCAAAGTATGCGCTTTCCGGCTCATAGCCTGCTTCTACGAGTACTTCGAAACCGGCCTTCATCAGGGCAGTCACACCACCACAAAGAACAGCCTGCTCACCGAAGAGGTCTGTTTCTGTCTCTTCACGGAAGGTAGTCTCAAGAACGCCTGCTCTTGCACCACCGATTGCAAGGGAGTAAGCAAGACCGATGTCATGTGCCTTACCTGTAGCATTCTGGTGAACAGCAATCAGACAGGGAACACCCTGGCCTTCCTGATACTGGCTTCTTACGGTATGACCGGGTCCCTTCGGAGCAATCATCAGTACATCGACATCCTTAGGAGGGATGATCTGGCCAAAATGGATCGCAAAGCCGTGTGCAAACATTAATGCGTTACCTGCTTCCAGATTAGGCTCAATGGACTCCTTATACATCTTGGACTGCTTCTCATCATTGATCAGGATCATGATAATGTCAGCCTTCTTCGCAGCTTCCGCAGCTGTGTATACCTTAAAGCCGGCAGCTTCTGCCTTAGCCCAGGACTTACTTCCTTCGTACAGACCGATAATGACATTTACACCTGATTCCTTCATATTCAGTGCATGCGCATGTCCCTGGCTGCCGTAACCGATAACCGCTACTGTCTTGCCATCCAGCAATGATAAGTTACAATCCTGTTGATAATAAATCTTAGCCATACCTTTCATCCTCCAATTTTCTTTATGGAGGTTTACCCTCCATCCATATTTTTAAGGGAAGATCACTCCTCCAATTACTTACTCATCAAAATCCGTAATATCACCGGAGCCTCTCGTAAGACCTGTAATACCGGTCCTTACCAGTTCCTTAATGGAATACTGCTCTAATAATTTAATAAATGCATTGATCTTATCCTGATTGCCCGTAAGCTCGATCATCAGGGACTCTACTGCTACATCAACAATCTTGGCACGGAAAATATCTGCGATAGAGATAATAGCCTGGCGGTCCTTTTCAGTTGCACCGACCTTAACAAGAATTAACTCTCTGGTGACAGAATCAAAGGGAGCCAATTCCTTGATCTCAATGACATCCTCAAGCTTCTGTACCTGCTTCCTGATCTGCTCTAATATCTGGTCATCCCCATGTGCAAGAACTGTCATCCTCGAAATAGCCGGATTCTGGGTCTCACCTACAGTCAGACTGTCGATGTTATAGCCTCTTCTGCTGAACAGACCGGCTACACGGCTTAATACGCCGGCAGTGTTATCCACCAGAATTGATAATACCATTCTCTTCATAGCATTTTCCTCTCTTTCTATGTAGTGATACTAAGCTGTCCCAAGGTAAACCTTAGGTAAGGATTCACGACTTATCAAAGGTTATAAGAATAGCCCGACACCACAGGACACTCTGCAATGGGGCTACTGCTGCTGTATAAAAAGTAAGTTTATTAGATTTTAAGTTATTGTAACAACAACCTTTGTATTTGTCAAGTACTGATATCATGCTCTTTTTAAGAGATTTCTATTGTATTAATTAATGCATAAAAATACACAATTAAGCAATAAACATTAGTCCCAGATTCCTAATCAGCCCGGTCTTTAAAAATCCATATTTTAGAAGGATCACTCTTCGCCTTATATAGCCCGAATTTTGCAGACCTGCAAATTGTTGAACAATTTCCCTGCTAACATCTGATAAATACTCCCGATACAGCTCCAGAAATTCCTGTGCCTGCTTTTCCAATGCAAGAACAGCTTCTTTCTGCTTCTTTAAGGAAGTAATCCGGTCCTTAAAATAAGACAGGAAGCTCGCACTCCCTACCACATTGTTGCCATGCTGGCGATATAAAATTGTTTGTTCGGGAAGGAAACCGATCTTACCGCAGGAAGCTGCGATTAACGCCAACCACCAGTCATGATATCTTGCCTTCTTCGGAAGATGCCTGCTCTTAAGAATTCTGCGCAGGGAAGCATTGATCATGACAGTACAGCCGATCAATTTGTTTTCCATCAGAATATGGGGCAGATCCGTCTTGCGGGGATCCAACTTACCGGTACGGAAGAAGGAATCATGGAGCTTATTTAAGCTTCCATCCACTACTGTGGCATCTGTGAAAACAGCGATCGGATTCTCCTTTCCCAGCTGAGCTTCCATATGACGCATCCTTTTTAAGGTGTCCCCGATTTTATTCGGCTTCCATACATCATCCTGATCACACAGCATGATATAATCCGCTGTTGTATCACAGACACCCTGAAGAAAGTTCAGGGTAACCCCAAGGTTACTTTCATTTCGAAGTACATGGAACTGCTCCGGTGCATCGTTCAGATATCTCTCTAAGATTTCCATGGTCCTGTCTGAAGAACCGTCATCCCGGATATACAGGTCAATATCCTGATAGGAGGATGACAGAATGGAATTGATCTGTTCCTCAACGTAGCTCTCTCCATTATAGGTTGACAAGACTATGGATACCCTGCTCATTTTTCTCTCCTATATATCCTTACGGTTTATTTATCGTTGTTTCTCCAGTAGGACTTATTCATGCTGAAGCTTATCACCAGGCTATGAGGTAATTTGCGGTAATTGACACCCATCCGATAACCCAGGTACTTAAAGCCCGAATTCATGATCAGATCCGGAATCAACAAATACTGCTTATGCTCTATCAGGTATTTTAAGGTCTGCTTGACCAGCTTCATTCCCTCGGATTCGGATTTTACACTATGGAAATACTCCGCATATTCCTTATGGGATACCCCAAGGTCGAAATTCCTTGTGAATTGCTGCAGATAGGAATACCTGTGGGAATGAAGTACCTTAGCCTCGGCATTATAAGCGATTTTATATCCGGAGCCAATGATCTGAAAGGCCATGATCATATCCTCGTTGAAGATGGTCCTGTCCACAAAACCGCCAAGCTTCGTATAGATTTCATTACGGTAGGTTGCACAGACATTGGAGCAGAAGAAGGTCTTGATCCCCAGCTCCTTAATGTCCTCTGAGGATTTGATCTTGCTGGTCTTCGGATAATTAAAGGCTCTGGTGTAACGCTCCAGGATATCTGCATCCTCACCGGGCAGCTGTCTCGCATAGGTTGCTGCCACCTTCTGATTTTGGTAGGGCTTCAGTAAATTTACAATCAGGTATTCATCCTCGGGCAAAGCATCCTGTGTCATAAACATCAGAATATCAGCCTCTGACCTAGAAGCACCGAATTTCCTGGTACCTCCATGATCGAATTCCTTCTTATCAATCGGCAGGACTGTTATTTTGAGATCACCTAGACTTGGCAGCACCAGAGATTCCCCCGGTTTCTCAACTGTATGAAGAATCAGGATACGGTCCGGCTTCTTCGTCTGCTTGCTTAGCTTGTCCAGGAGCAGATTAAATTTATGATCCGGGTGATAAACCGGGATGATGACATCGACCGTTAAGGAGTTTAGGTCAGATTTATTCTCTGTAAGTGAAAAGCTTTCTGTGGGATGATTGATATCCATATTATGATCTCCCTTGAATGAATAGGATATAATAACGGCGGATTAATTAACTGATATCCGCCTTTACGGCGGATTAGGAGCTCAAAGGCTGCGCCTTCTCGCTCACACTACGTTTATCCCTGAAAATAATGCCGTCTATTTGAGCAAGCTCGATAGACAGCTATTATTTCCAGCGACTAATCCGCCTACTGTGAACATTATAACACATCTTCCGGGTTTGTGAATGGGAAGAATGGTACTTATTGCATTTATTATTCCCATTTTATAGAATATTTTGCAGCGTTACTATCAGCCTGATAGACTGATAAATTAAACCCTCTGATTCCGTTCTCTTCTCTTCTGTTGGAGATACCTTCATAATAGCTGCGGACATCATTTCTCGTAAAACTATAATCGTCGTCTTGATATGGTTGATTTACAAGGTCACCCTCCGATAATTCCCCGTATACCTCCTGCAATACCGGAAGAACTTCCTTCGCTGCATCATAGGAAAGCTCCGTAGTCAGGAACTTAAGGTCCAGTTCTGCTTCCTGGGTATGGGCAATATAGTAGGATGCGATTAAGGCATCAGGTTTGCCTAAGGAGAATATCAGGTAACAAAGTGAGATGATCGTAACACAGTAACCGAACAGGGGAAAGTCTTTCCGGTAGAGCGATAGAATAATTCCTGCCAGTAAGAGGGCATCAATCAGCAGGAATAGGAGGACGAAAACTCTCAAAAAGGTTAAGTGGTATTCCCCGATATAAAGGAACATCCGGTAAGCGGAAGAGGCAATCATCACATAGGTACAGGTTGTTATAGCGGTCAGCAGGTACCTTAAGGGCTTACTCTCCTTGAATACATTCATACAGAACAGAATCAGGAGGATGTTGAAGCAGGTAACCGCCAGCAGTTCAAAAAAGCCTCTTCTGGCATATTCCGAATAAGTAAACTCAGCCGGAAGCTCAAAGCTTCCCCCCAGAAACAGATACATTGCCTGGATCACACTAAATACAATGTAAACTGATAATAAAAGTGAGGTAACAGTAATGGCCGCAACCGGATCAGCTTTTACTCTGACCTTCCGCTGTTCCATTGACTGACCCGCTGCCCCGCAGATGATACAATAACATGCGATAAAGGCAAGGAAGACCATCAGGAAGATAAGATAAATATCGCCGGAAAAAAGTGTGTCGGATATCCCCGCGGTGATCTTCCCAAACAGCAGATCGGCACTGGAAAGCAGGACTGTAACAATCAGCAGCAGGGGAATGGCAAGGATCAATCCAATTAAGGTATTTCTGATGTTGTCATTCTTCAGTAGTCTGGTTTTCTTAAAATACCTGTTGCCATCCAGGAAAGGCATTCCGAGGGAACCGAGACTTTTCAACGGCAGCAGAAGGAAGCTTGTCAGGAAGCCTGTAAAATCCCATTGTTCCTTTGCCTTGAATTGTAATAGAAGGGAGACATCCAGCAGAAACAAGCTACCCAGAGTGTTCAATAAATGAAGCTTATCACTGGCTGTCAACATGCTCGACAAACCAAGAAGGATTGCCCCTCCATAGCACAGGATCATCTCCTTCCTGATGGGCAGCTCCAGTTTCCGGGAAATAGTCATCAATAATCCCGTCATAATCGCATTAAACAGAAGACTGTTTAATCCAAAGCCCGCCTGATAGAATAAAAATGTAAAGGTGACGCCGAAGATCAGGCTGATTCCGGCAAAGATTCCGTAATTTTGGCGCACTTTCCTAAGCAGGGATGACTCTTCTCTTTCAACGAAAGAACCGGTCTCTGCGGCATTGGTTACCTTCCCGGTTTCCGGAAGGCCTTGATTCAGTTTTGTCATATACAATAATTCCTCCTTATCTTCAACAAATGTTCCATATGAATTCTATCTTTACTATTTTCTTGCCGTTTCCTTTCCGTCCGGTTACAGCATTTCGTTTGATCTTAAGTCAAACAGCGAGCAGTCCTGCCAATTCATTCGTCCTTCTCATAAGCCAGGATGTCCCCCGGCTGACAATTGAGGGCACTGCAGATTGCTTCCAGGGTTTCAAATCGGATGGCCTTTGCCTTATTATTCTTTAGAATTGACAGATTTGCCAAAGTGATGCCAACCTTCTCAGCCAGCTCGGTAAGTCCGATTTTCCTCTGTGCCATTACTACGTCTAAATTAACAACAATCATCCGGCACCTCCTCTATATGGTAAGATCGTTCTCTTGTTTGTAGGTTACCGCCTGGTCAAAGACTTGGGAAAGCACCAGTGAGAACAGACCTGCTACCAGAAAAACAACAATCAGAACCAGGGTAGCCGGAGTTATTACGAAAACCAGCTTCACGGTCATGAACAGTGCAATGATGAAAGCGCAGTTCCCCATCCGTTTTAGCGACCTGACATTCTCCCTTACAAAAGGATCCGCTTTCACTACGGTATAGAATATCCTTCTTAAATCGTGGATAATGAACAGGGCAAATCCCCCCGAAACCATGAAGATAACGCAAAACGGAAGGTAATAATCATTAAAAATATCAAAGTATCTCCCAGCCACACGAAATAACCACGGTACACTCAATACAATAATTATTCCGCTGTAAAACATAAAATCGATGAGCCATTTTGTAAATATCACTAACGGTGTTTTCTTCATTGAAACTCCTCCTGTATTCAAACCCTATCATATCCCAGAGTTTTCTATGATGGAAGTTAACATTCCGGAATGCTTCCTTTCACTTCCTTAATCAGAATATATCACAACAAAAAACGTAAGTCAATAATAATTTATCGTAAAACGATAAATTATTATTGACTTACGCTGTATAATTACTCATAGCCTACATAATAGCCATAACACCTGTATTCCATCATTTGTGGATCAGTCTTCCGCTTTCTCCGTCAGTCTTCTGACCAAAGCAACCGCAGTCTGGGCATCAGGAGAATATCCGTCCGCACCGATTTCCTCCGCATAGCCTTCCGTTGTAACAGCTCCGCCGATAATGACCTTTGTCTTCAATCCGGCTTCCTTTACCATACGGACGATACGCTTCATTTCCACCATGGTCGTCGTCATCAAAGCAGAAACTGCAATAATATCCGCAGCCTCTTCCTTTGCAGTAAGGATAATTTGTTCTGAGGGTACATCCTTGCCGAGGTCAATGATCCGATAACCATAGTTCTTCAGCATCAGGGCAACCAGGTTCTTACCGATGTCATGGATATCACCTGCTACAGTGGCGATAATAACGGTTCCCTGGCTCTTCGCCTGAGCATCCTTCGCAAGCAGCGGTTCCAGATAATCGATGGCAAGCTTCATGGCCTCCGCACCGGAAATCAGCTGGGGAAGGAAATAAATCTGGCGGTCAAATAACCGTCCCACCTCATTGATCGCCGGGATCAGTACCTCTTCTATTATTTGTTCCGGAGCAGCTCCCTGTTCCAATTCCTTCTTTACGAGTGCAACGATTCCGGAACGATTTCCTTTTAATACAGCCTGGAATAGCTCTGCTTTCCCGGCCGGTAACGCAGGTTCCTCTTTAACAACCGGCTTCTCCTTATCTCCAGCCTTCGGTCCTGTGGCAGGAGTCAGTTCCACAGGTCTTAAGGCAACTCTCTCGATATACCGTTCTGCTGCCCCCTCCCTGCCTAACAGCAGATCAGCCGCAAAGGCCGTATTCATCAGGAGATCCTGGGACGGATTCGCTATTGCCATCGTCAGTCCTGCCTTCACGCACAGGGAAAGGAAGGTGCTATTAATGAACTGCCGCTCCGGAAGTCCGAAGGAAATGTTGGATAATCCAACAATCGTAGCCAGACCCAGTTCCTCCTTACAATAACGGATGGTTTCCAGAGCCTCCAGAGCTGCGCTCTTATTCGCACCGACGGTATTGACCAGCCCATCCACAATGATATCTTCCTTCGTAAGTCCCAGCTCATAAGCACGGTCGATTACTGTATGGATGATCTGCTTCTTCTCATCGATATCCTTAGGCATACCCTGATCGGATAGCGGAAGCAGAATGAACATCGCACCATATTTCTTCGCAATCGGCAACAGCTTCTCGAACTTATTCTTCTCCAGAGAAATGGAATTAATCAGTGCTCTGCCGGGATATACCCTGAGAACCGCTTCTATGACCTCCGGATTACTGGAGTCTATACAGAGAGGAAGCTCGGTTACCCTTAAGACCTCCTGCACCGCCTGTAACATCACTTCCCTCTCGTCAATACCGCCCATACCGACATTGATATCCAGAATATCCGCTCCAAGCTCAGCCTGTTCAGCAGCCATGCGGGCAACCAATTCAAATTTACCCTCCTTCATCTCAGCCTGAAGGGCTTTCTTACCGGTCGGATTGATCCTTTCACCGACTACCATGAAACGCCTGTCCAGATCGATTGCTGTTGTTCTGCGTTCCGTAGTCAGCGCCCGTACATGCTCTGTATTGATCGGTAGGGGTGCCAGGTCAGCGATCCGCTCCGTCATCCTACCGATGTGCTCCGGCGTCGTCCCACAGCAGCCACCGATCAGTCCGGCTCCCTCTTTAACGAGCTGATACATCTCCTCGGCGAATTCCTCCGCTCCCATCGGAAATACGGTCTTCCCATCAATCAGCTTAGGAATTCCTGCATTGGGCTTAGCCATAATAGGAATGTAGGCATACTGCTTCATTTCTCTGATGATTCCATGCATCTTATCAGGACCGGTGGAGCAATTCACTCCAACCGCCGCTGCCCCCATGCTCTGAAGTACTGTAATCGCTGTCTTCGGATCTGTACCGTAAAGAGTACGTCCAGCTTCGTTGAAGGTCAGCGATACCATGACGGGAAGGTCACATAGTTCCTTCGCTGCCAGTAATGCAGCCCTGCATTCCTGCAGGCTCATCATCGTTTCTATGACAAAGAGATCCACACCCTCAGCAAGGAGGATCCTATACTGCTCCTTATATACCTCTACCAGTTCCTCGAAAGGCAGCTTTCCAATCGGCTCCACCTGTTCTCCGGTCATAGTTACATCGGCCGCGATATAGACACTTCTACTGTTTCCGGTCTTTGATCGGTAAGCTTCTGCCGCTTCTCTGCTGACCCGAACCAGCTCCCGATTGATCCGCTCAAGCTCAGCCTCAAGCCCATATTCCTTCAGCTTGATCCGGTTGGCAGTGAAGGTCGGAGCAAACAGGATGTCCGTCCCTGCCTCCAGGAACTCTCTCTGGAGACCAAGGATCACCTCACGGTTTTCGAGCATCCATTTCTCAGGACTTACTCCGGTGGGCATACCACGTTTCTGCAGGTTACTGCCGGTAGCACCATCCAGTATGACTATTTTCGATTGGGTCAGATTATTAAATTCCTGCTGCGTCATCGGTCTTCCTCCAATTTGAATTTACTGGTAATATATAATCTATGAAGATAAAACAAGGTTGCTCCGATCAGAACGATATAGTAGAGATAATAGAACAGCTTCTCTCCAAAGAAGAAATCTATTCCTAACAACATTCCCTTACTCATCATTGCGATAATCCAGCCGATCAGTAGCTCATTATTATGCCACTTATTCTGCAGACAATTGGTGACGGATACGATGCCATGGATGACGAAGAACTCTATCGCTATTTCCACTGCAACCAGAAGAAAGTTGTAACCTGCTGCTTTCAGATACAGCTCCCTGCTCTGAAAATTGTAAGCAAGAGTCGGGATTACAAGACTAAGAAAGATTGCAGACGGAGCCAAGAGCGCGGCTATGAGGAACCTATAGTTTTTCTTTGCCAGAATAACGGAGCCAAGAAAGATCAGAAGAAAACCAAGCACGTCCGGCACCACATCCAAAAGCGGACGGGTTCCGATAAAATGGTCAATTACCTTCCCCTGGAATACATTTCCCAGATCCTCTGCCTTTAACATCTCCGGATAGATATCTCCTACCGGTATCCTTAGGTCAATTGCCAGTAATAATATCCCCACTGCGATGATAATAAAACTCTTCTTCATCAGATCCTCCCCATTTCAAATATTATATGATAATTTTCTGCATCAGACTCACTCTGTTGAATGGAAGCATGAAATAGTAACCGTCAGCAAAATCCTTCGTCACCTGGATGATTTCATTTGCAATCTGCGCTCCGGTGATTTCCGCTTCTTCGCGGGACATATCCGGGCGATAGCGGTTCACGATCTCCTCCGGCACATGGATTCCGGTGAGCTCATTCTTGATAAAGTTAGCGTTCCTGTAGCTGACCAACGGCATGATGCCACATAGGAGCTTCGTATCCACCCTGCTTCTGATTTCTTTAAGCCTGTCCGCATCCTCCTTCGAGAATACGGGCTGGGTCAGGAAGAACTTCGCTCCGGCTGTAATCTTCTGATTCATTTTATTGATAACATTCTCCAGTGAACCCCGGTTATAATTCAAAGCACCACCGTAATAGATCGGTTCCTTAGAGAAATGCTCCACATTCATCTCCTGCACATATTCCATCAGACGCACGGAGTTATAATCAAATACTCCCGTGGTTGATACCCGGCTCTCTCCGGGTACCGGATCCCCCGTCACTAACAGGAGGTTTCGGATCCCATGGATATATGCTCCGAGTATTCCTGCCCTCATAGAAATCATGTTCCGGTCCCTGCAGCAGACATGGGGCATTACTCTCATTCCTGTCTCCTCTGCAATTTTCGTCCCCATCAGGATGGAATCCACTCTGCTTCTCCCCATCGGTGAATCCGCGAAGGTGATGATATCCGGCTTCACAGCCTTCAGGCTATGGGCACATTCCATGATATGATCGATATTGGCATCAAAAGGAGGATCAAGCTCAACAGCGACTACCTTCTTCCCTTGCGTGAAAAGCTCATAGAACTCATTTCCGGCCTCTGGTATGTTCTCCTCAGCGGATGATTTAATCTGAATCCGTACCACCTGCTCCCCGGTAAGCTTTATCTCCTTCGCCATTCTACGGATATACTCCGGGGTCGTACCGCAGCAGCCACCGATCATATCGATCCCAAGCTCTGCTATCCTCTTCATATTGTCAGTAAAGTACACCTCATTGTCCATGAAGATCATACGGTTTTGCATCTGCTCCGGGTAGCCGGCATTAGGAGCCGCATAGAGGAATTTATCAGAGGGAAAGGAAACCTTCTTCAGAAGCTGCAGCATATGACCGGAACCGACTCCGCAGTTGAAGCCGCAGGCATCGATGCCCTCCTGGGCTGCAGTTTGCTCCAGCAGCCTGTTCGCACTGATACCTGCTGAGGAATAACCATTCTTATTCAAGGAGAAGCTTACCAGAAGGAACATATCCCGGTTCTTATCCTTGATATAAGGAACCAGCCTGCTAATGTATTTCAAACTATCAAAGGTCTCAAAATGAATCCCATCCAATCCTTCCTGCAGGAAGATGTCGCAGAGGGCCAGGTATTCCTCTAATATCTCTTCCTCTGTCGAACCGGCATCAGCCGGAATGGGTCCGATATCCCCCAGAATCCAGACCTTCCTCTGATCGGCTGTCGGATGCACTGCTTCAGAAACTGCTTTCTTCGCGATGTGGCAGGCTACTTCCACCAACTCTTTTCGTTCTTCAGCATCTATATTCAAAGCGTGTCGGTTAGCTGCAAAGGTATTCGTTCTGATTATAACGGCTCCGGCGTTAATGTAATCCCTATGTATCTGTTCTATCATTTCCGGAGCATTCAGGTTCGCCCGTTCGGAATAAGCCCCCGGTTGATTCACCAGGCTCGAATAATAGGTCCCCATGGAACCGTCTGCAATTAATCTGTGATTTTTTAAGTATTCCTGTATCTTCATGCATGTCCCTTTCCTACACAGCTGTCATAACTCTTCCGTCTGAAGTACCTTCACTAATAACTATTCATTGTGTATGCATATTATATAACAACCCTTTTCCTATCACAAGTAAAATACGATAGGAAATACGCTCATTTATGAGAAATATCATAATAATTCATTGACTAAACAAAGTAGATGAACTATAATGGATTCAGATTAAACAATTGTTTAAACTATCAGGAGGATATGAATGATGAATATGCCCGAATTAAAAATCGGTATTGTTGCTGTCAGCAGGGATTGTTTCCCGATGCAGCTGTCAGAGAACAGAAGAAAGGCTGTCGTAAAGGCTTATAAGAAATACGGCAAGCTGTATGAATGCCCTACCACAGTGGAAAATGAAGTACATATGCTGAAGGCTCTTGAGGAAGTGAAGAAGGCCGGCTGCAACGCACTCGTGGTATACCTTGGAAACTTCGGTCCCGAGACTCCCGAGACATTACTGGCGAAATACTTCGACGGCCCTGCAATGTTCGTAGCTGCCGCTGAAGAAAGCGGTGATGATCTGATGGATGGCAGAGGCGATGCTTACTGCGGAATGCTGAATGCCAGCTATAACCTGAAGCTCAGAGGAATCAAAGCCTACGTTCCGGAATACCCGGTTGGCGATGCGAAAGAGATTGCCGACATGATCGCAGAGTTCGCTCCGATTGCCAGAACCATTGTTGGTTTAAATAATCTGAAGATTATCTCCTTCGGTCCCCGTCCCCAGGACTTCCTTGCCTGCAACGCTCCGATTAAGCAGCTTTATAACCTGGGTGTAGAGATCGAAGAGAATTCCGAGCTGGATCTGTATGCTGCATTTCATGCTCATGCAGGAGATCCCCGTATTGCTGAAGTAATCGCAAGCATGGAGAAGGAGCTGGGTGAAGGTAATAAGATGCCTGGAATCCTTCCAAAGCTGGCACAATATGAGCTCACCCTCTTAGATTGGGCAGAGGCTCATAAGGGTTCCAGAAAATATATTGCCTTTGCAAATAAGTGCTGGCCTTCCTTCCAGACACAGTTCGGTTTCGTTCCCTGTTATGTAAACAGCCGTCTGACTGCTATGGGTATTCCGGTATCCTGTGAAGTAGATATCTACGGAACCTTAAGTGAGTACATCGGAACCTGCATCAGCGAGGATGTAGTTACCCTTCTGGATATTAACAATACAGTACCTGCTGATATGTACAAATCAGAGATCAAGGGTAAATATAATTACACCATTAAGGATACCTTCATGGGCTTCCACTGCGGAAATACCGCAGCCTGCAAGCTGAGCAGCTTCTCCATGAAGAACCAGAAGATCATGGCAAGAGCCTTAGAGCCGAACCAGGAGCCTAACATCACCAGAGGAACTCTGGAAGGCGATATCGCTCCCGGTAACATCACCTTCTTCCGTCTGCAGAGCACCGCAGATGCACAACTTAAGGCATATGTCGCAGAGGGTGAGATCCTTCCCGTTGCAACCCGCTCCTTCGGAGGTATCGGTGTTTTTGCAATTCCTGAAATGGGCCGCTTCTATCGCCATATCCTGGTAGAGAAGAATTATCCTCATCACGGTGCCGTAGCCTTCGGTCATTTCGGTAAATCCCTGTTCGAGGTATTCAAATATCTTGGCGTTGAGGACATCGGCTTCAATCAGCCGAAGGGCATGTTATATAAGACCGAGAATCCCTTCGCATAATTTCTGAACTGTTTTGAGCTTATTCAGAGGATTGATTTTTAGTGGGCTATAAATAATTTCATAAGAGGCTGTTTCTATTGTGAAACAGCCTCTTTTGCTGTACCGTATTCCCATATTCTGTCCAGCCCGGTCCCCCTATTTTATTATAACTTATTTATTCAAATGACCAAATCCGTATAAAATTCTTCGTTTCTACAGATAATTACATTACAGTCGGATTCCTTATTTGTCCGTACTGTATGAATAAATCTAAGGATAAGTATCAGAAAGGCAAAGAACAAATGTGTAATTTTAACGGATTCGTGGAGAGCGGAGCACTCTCCGGTTCCAGTCCAACCATTTTTCTTATCAATTCAGGTTCAGGTTCGGATCGCCGCCTCACTGAACTGGATAAAGATAAACGAAAAATGGGTAAGAAGAAAGGCGGCGTTAATCAAAATGACAGCTCATGGCTGCCCTCCTAAGAAATATGTAGATGAGACTGTCCCGGGCGAAGTTCACCCCCAAAATTTAAGCACATGATAGCATCTGTGAGTAAATTAGGCGGTGCATTTCACCCGGGACAGTCTTGATTACAGTCTGATAATTACTAATTCTAGAGAAAGGAATGGTAAATCATATGGCATCCTATGTAGCACCGGCAATGAAAGAGAAATTTGAGACACTTTCCGTTGACCTCAAAAATGCAATTCTGGAGCGTAATGTACAAATCAATACAATCCATGACCTGATTAATGTTCTGGATGTAATCGTAAAGGAAGCAGAGTCAGAAGAAGCGTTGGTTAAGAGATAGTACATTTATTATTACAGAAAGAGCTGCCGTAATCCTTCCGCCTCAGAGAAGGGTTTCGGCAGCTTTCTTAATACATGATTAAAGAATACCTGCCAGGCTGGTATTCTTTAATTGAATTCCTGCTGAGCAACACCCTTATCAGATAACTAAATTATCTTATCAATAGCTTTGTTTCCAAAGGACACCTTCTCTTCCAGGAGCTTCATTATATTATCTTCGGAGAGCGGTCTGCTTAGGAGAAACCCTTGCCCGGCTTCACAGGTATAGCGGCGCAGATAATCCAGCTGCTCCATGGTTTCGATACCCTCTGCGACCACAGTAAAATTAAGATCATGAGCCATGGCGAGGATGTTCTTAATCAGCATGGTATCCACACCCTCCTCTGTGATGGAATTAATAAAGCTCCGATCCAGCTTTACGATATCAATTGGAAATTTCTTCAGATAATTCAGTGAGGAATATCCCGTTCCGAAGTCATCCAATGCTATTTTGATTCCCCGACGTTTTAAGCTCTGCAGGCGGCTGATGACATTGTCTACCTCCGTGATACCTGCCGTCTCTGTAATCTCAATTACAATTCCCGAATAATCCAGGTTGTAAGTATCAAGAATGGTAAGCAGCTCTTCAAAATTCATACTGCTGGTTAATGTCTTCGATGAGAGGTTTATGGATAAGCTTTGATTTGTCATGCCACTTTCTTCCCATAATGCCTTTTGTTCCAGAGCCTTTTTGAAGATCAACCGCTCCAGATTGTAAATTTGACCTGTCTGTTCTGCAAGAGGGATAAATTTACCCGGTGGGATGATACCTTCTCCCGGATGGATCCAACGGACCAAAGCCTCCGCACCGCTTATTTCACCGGTATCCAGTTTAAATTGGGGCTGATATTCAAGTATGAAACGATCCTGATCAATTGCTTGCTGCAGATCATTAATCATCCTGATATGTCCGGAATTAAGCTCCCTCATCTCTTCCCTATAAATGTAGATTCGATTCTTACCCTCTTTTTTTGCTTCATACATAGCGATATCGGCATTTTTCAAAAGGGTGGAAGCATTATCGCCATGTGTAGGATAGCCAACAACCCCGATACTCATCGTTATGTAGAATTGATTGTTTTCTATCGTCCAGATCTTGCTGATGGTGCTGATGATATACTGCAGGCGCAGCTGAATGGTCTCCAGGGTCTCATTCTCATAAACGATAGCAAATTCATCCCCACCTAGTCTGAAGATATCATCCGACTCTTTAATTTCCTCCTTCAAGCATCCGGCCATATACTGCAGGAAGACATCTCCTAAATGATGCCCGAGAGAGTCGTTGATGTTCTTAAAATTATCGATATCAATATAAGCTATAATGAATGGGTTACCTTTCGATAGGTACCTATTGATCTCATTCTCGAACATTGTCCGGTTCGGAAGATTTGTTAGTGAGTCGTAATATGCCAGATACCGTATCTTTTCCTCGTATTGTTTTCTCTCCTCAATATCCGTTCCGATGGATACATAAGTATTTACGTAACAGCCCGGTGCTCCTGTAAGATACTTACTACTCCAGAGAATATCCACCGTCTTTCCTTCTTTGTTATAGACAGGGCCTTCAAAATTGATAAATTGTTTTTCCTTAAATATCTTAGAAAAGATTTTATCTGCCAGCTTTAACCGTTCCTTCGGAATCAGATCAAACCAGGTCAGACCCTTCTGAAGATCTTCCTCTGTATAACCAAGATGTCTCTGTGCAAAGGGATTCATGCTTAGTATCCTGGCTTCGTCATTCCAGGTAAGAATGAGAACAGGTGCTTCAAGAATAATACTGTTATTAAAATCCTTCTGGAAGGAAAGCTCAGATTCCAGCCTGACCATATCATCGTGGACCTTACGAAGCTGTGTATAAGCCTCCTGGGTCTTGCTATATTCCTTATGGATCCGGGTCAGCCTGTTATGAATTAACAGATAAACCAAAACGGCAGTGATAAAAATATAAAAGAAACCCTTATAGGTCTGAAATCTTATGTAGGTATCCTCGTCAGTAAGCAGCTCAAGAACCATGTCAGAAAGCAATATCCAAAGTAAGCCAAAGGCTGCATATACCAAAGAAACATATAGGGCTTCATTGTATTGTCTATGGAATCTTATTCTGTGCTTGATCTGATCCGTTTCATTGTTATCCTTGTTGTACTTTTCATTATTTCTTCTCATGCTGACCATACCCTGCTTTCAATATAGATTCCCAGTACCCACCTTATATGTAAATATTATACTTTAAATGATTTCGCAAGTCAAATCAGATTAGTTTTTGTAGATTTTCGTAGATTTTTCGGTTATTTAACATATTTACTGATGAATTCAATCACCTTCCTCTCATATTCCGTCTTATCCTTCGTATAAGCCAGACCATGCCCTGCCCCTTCGACAATCAGCTTATCCTTCGGAGCCTTGCAGGCATCATAAAGCCGGTATACCATTTTCGTGGGCACAAAATTGTCATTACCACCATGGATGAACAGCATCGGAAGCTTATTCCTCTCCACCTGCTTCAGTGCAGAGGCTTCGTTAAAGCTATATCCTGCTTTCAGCTTTGTAAGTAAACTGGTGGCAGGCAGGATCGGAAAGTTTGGAAGATGGTATAATCTCTTCAACTGATAAGACAGCTCATCATAAACAGAGGTATATCCGCAATCCTCGATGATTGCCTTAACCTGATTCGGGAGCTCTTCTCCGCTGACCATCATGACGGTAGCTCCTCCCATCGAGATGCCATGAAGTATAATCTCAGAATCCTGACCCACGGCTTCAGTTACCTGATTGATCCATAACAGATAATCCTTCCGGTCAGGCCATCCGAAGCCTATGTAATCCCCTTCACTGGCTCCATGCCCTCTGGCATCCGGCATTAGTACATGATAACCTAATACCTCATGATAAAATCTTGCTAAGGTCCCCATATCCTTACCCTGTGAGGAATATCCATGGGCAAGGATAACTACTCTGTTCGTTGGAGCTTCTGCCGGCAGGAAATAACCAACCAGCTTTAAGCCATCCTGTGAGGTTAAGGTCCAGGTCTCATAATTCTTACTCTCCACCCATGCCGGCCCCTTAAGACCTTCCGCCCCGGAATCCTGGGCAGCCTCACTGAAGTTCTCCTTCAGGTCCTCGCTGTATTCCAATAAATCCTTCTTATCACGGCTGATTGCCACATCATAGAAGTAGAAGCTGGCTGCGATCAGTAATATCAAGGCCAATAACAAGGCACAGCAGAATATGATAATGGTTATTTTCCATGCTTTATTCAAGGGTGACCTCCAGTTTTTTATTATAATTTATTCAAACTAATATAGATTATTGTAAGTTATTTTTCTTGTGAATGATCATAAAAAAGGGAGATAAGCAGCAACTACTTATCCCCCTGTTTCTATTAGTGTTTTGAAACTATTTCTATTAGAAATTACCCTTATCAGCTGCTTCCTGAATGGCTACCGCTACTGCAACTGTCATACCTACCATCGGATTGTTTCCTGCGCCGATCAGACCCATCATTTCTACGTGAGCCGGAACGGAGGAGGAGCCTGCGAACTGTGCATCGGAGTGCATTCTTCCCATGGTATCGGTCATGCCGTAGGAAGCAGGACCTGCTGCCATGTTATCCGGGTGAAGGGTTCTTCCTGTGCCGCCACCGGAAGCAACGGAGAAGTATTTCTTACCCTGATCAACACATTCCTTCTTATAAGTACCTGCAACGGGATGCTGGAATCTGGTCGGGTTGGTGGAGTTACCGGTAATGGATACGTCAACACCTTCCTTATGCATGATAGCAACACCTTCGGTTACATCGTTAGCGCCATAGCAGTTTACAGCTGCTCTGGGTCCCTTGGAGTAGGACTTGCGGAACACTTCCTTAACCTCACCGGTGTAGTAGTCCATGTCAGTCTCAACATGGGTAAAGCCGTTGATACGGGAAATGATCTGAGCTGCATCCTTACCAAGTCCGTTTAAGATTACTCTTAAGGGCTTCTGTCTTACCTTATTAGCGGACTGTGCGATACCGATTGCACCTTCTGCAGCAGCAAAGGACTCATGTCCAGCTAAGAAGCAGAAGCACTCGGTGGATTCCTCGAGTAACATCTTACCGAGGTTACCATGTCCTAAACCAACCTTTCTCTGGTCAGCTACGGAACCGGGAATACAGAAGGACTGTAAGCCTTCACCGATGGCTGCAGCAGCATCTGCTGCTCTTCTTGCACCCTTCTTGATAGCGATGGCTGCGCCAACGATATATGCCCAGCAAGCATTCTCAAAGCAGATGGGCTGAATACCCTTAATCATGTTATATACATCCAGACCGGCATCCTTGGTAATCTTCTCTGCTTCTTCGATGGAAGCGATGCCATAGCTGTTCAGTACAGCATTGATCTGGTTAATTCTTCTCTCATATG
>JAEZJW010000049.1 GCA_023415595.1 Bacillota bacterium | reverse complement strand
GGTCAAGACTCCCTGGTATGAAACTGAAATCCCCTTCACACAAGCCGCCGAGATCGGAACCAAGAAGGTTATCAATGATCATTCCACGATCGGTATCGTTATAACAACGGACGGCAGCTTTGGTGATCTTCCGAGAGTGAATTATATGGCTCCCGAAGAGAAGACCATTGAGGAATTGAAGAATCTCGGTAAGCCCTTCATTGTTCTGTTGAATACCAATAAGCCATATTCGAATGAAACCGTCCGGATCGCAGAAGAAATCTCTGACAGGTATAATGTCACGGTTCTGCCTGTGAATTGCGAACAGCTGAAGAAGGACGATATCAATAAAATTATGGAAAATATTCTGAATGTTTTCCCGGTTTCGGAAGTGGATTTCTATATGCCGAAATGGGCAGAGATGCTTCCTGCCGACCATTGGCTGAAGGTAGACCTGATTGCCTCCGTTAAGAATCTGTTCGATGACATTACGCAGGTGAAGGATGCAAGAACACAGAATTTTGAAACCGACAGCAAATATGTAAGACGATTCAAGATCGACAATGTTGACATGCAGAACGGCTGCGTAGATGTTAATGTAGAATTTGATGATGTTTATTATTATCAGATCCTAAGTGATATGATCGGTGTTCCGATTACCGGTGAATACCAGCTGATTTCGACCTTAAGGGAGCTTGCCACCAGGAAATCAGAATTTGAGAAGGTATCCTCTGCGGTGAACCAGGTTAAGGGTAAGGGCTATGGTATCGTAACTCCTGTGAAGGAGGAGATCCGTATTGAGGAGCCTGAGATCATGAAGCATGGTAACAAATACGGCGTCAAGATTAAGGCCAGCGCTCCGTCCATCCATATGATCAAGGCAGATATTCTGACTGAGGTTGCTCCGATCGTAGGTTCTGAGGAACAGGCAAGAGATCTGATCACCTACATCCATGACAATGCCTTAGAGAACCCGGAAGGAATCTGGGAGACGAATATTTTCGGAAAATCTGTACGTCAGCTGGTGGATGACGGAATTAACAGCAAGATCAATAAGCTTACTGACGACAGCCAGCTCAAGCTTCAGGAAACCATGCAGAAAATTATCAATGACAGCAACGGCGGGCTTATCTGCATTATTATTTAATAAAGTCTTAATAAAAAGCTACCTGGAACCGTGTTTTTTGGTCTAGGTAGCTTTCTTTTGCCATAATTTATATAAATTGACTAAAAAATAAAATAAGTGTGACATATCGTTGACAAAAATGTTAGGGTTTGCTATAATACACACGTAACATATTTAATATTTATGTAATATTTGATTTGATTACAGAATACATACTTGAGTATCTAATACTTCGTGTGAAAAAACAAGCGAAATTTGGAGGATCATCGAATGGAAAATAAGCTATTCAAGTTTTCCTTGGTTTGTGTAACAGGAGCAATAATACTTGCAACAAATCCAAAAACCGCACTGGCTTTTGAAGAGCCGGTAGCAGGATACATTTACGACAAAGACTTATCAAGTACAAAACAGACTGGTTCGGATATGGTAATTGTATCCACCTTCACAACAGATGAAATTCCGATTCCCGGATTTAATAATATTGGTATCGCAGATGTAACAGACAACCTTAATATCCGTAAGGGCCCCGGAGAGAACGAGAATATCGTCGGTAAGCTTCCCAAGGATGGCGGCTGTGATATCGTAGAAACAGATAACGGAAACGGCTGGACGAAGATTAAGTCCAATGGCGTAACCGGTTATGTTAAGACAGAGTATCTGATCACCGGAGATAAGGCTACGAAGCTTGCAGCGAAATTAGCTACTCCTGTTGCAGTCTCCAATACAGACTCAGCACTGAATGTCAGAAGCACTCCCTCAGCAAAATCCAATGATAATATTATTGACTCGATTGCCAAGGGCGAAGAATTACTGGTTCTCGATCCACTGGTATTAAGCTATGGAGAAGAATATGATAAGTGGGTTAAGGTAAGCCTCGACTCCGATAGCGAGGGTGGAACCGTTGGTTATGTATGTAAGGATTTCGTTAACTTAGCATACAGCTTACCGAAGGCCAGCTCCATGGAAGCACTGCAGTATGGCGGTGATGTATCCAGAACACGTGTTGATTTAGTTAATAAGGCGAAGGATTATTTAGGCGGACGTTATGTATGGGGCGGAACTACCTTAGGCAAGGGTGTTGACTGTTCCGGCTTTACACAGCAGATTTATGCGAAGTTCGGCTATTACATTCCTAGAACCTCCGGCAGCCAGGGCGCAAGCGGAACCAGAGTATCAAGGAACGAATTGAAGGTCGGCGATCTGGTATTCTACGGTAACGGCTCCGGCATTAACCATGTAGCAATCTATATCGGCAACGATAGGATCATCCATGCAAGTAATAAGAGAGACGGTATTAAGATTTCCAATATGTATTACCGTAATCCTGTAAGATACGTCAGATACATCAGAGACTGATATACCGAATAACGAGATAGTATTTATATGGCGTCGCACTTCATTGTGCGGCGCCTTTTTGCTTGCTTGATGAATATCATAGTTTAAAATAGGTATAGTGCATGATAATAAATTTTCTATTAATTACATTTGAGGATGGACAACCCAAACCTGATGTTTTACAATTAGAGGATAATGAAGACTGGAGCGGTGGTTATGACATATCTCTTTTACTTTTTGATTGTAGTCCTTATTCTTGTCGTTTGGAGTATACTGAACGAAAGAAATGAAATGAAAAAACTGAGACAGCAGCTTAAGGAGGAATGGTCCTTAGTCCCTGATGGGGAAATTTCCTCGGAAAAGCTGCAATCTATCAGAGAATTTTATCATTCTGTAAAAGATGATCGGTTTGATGTGGATGACATCACCTGGAATGATTTGGATCTGGATGAACTCTATATGCAAATGAATAATACGGAGTGCTCCATAGGAGAGGAATACCTCTATGCTCTGTTACGGAAGCCTTGCTTCTCTAAGGAGGAACTACTGGAACGTAACCGCCTGATGGAGTATTTTCAAACAAATGAAGCAACACGGATTGAACTGCAGGTTAACCTGAAAAAAATCGGTAAATTAAGTTCCATCTCTGTTTATGAATATATGAACCGGTTGGGAGAGGAAAAGCCAGCCAGTAATCTGCCCCATTACCTGATGGCCTTCGGGTTAATCTTGTCCATAATAATGATCTTTATTGTTCCCGGGCTTGGAGCTCTCTGCACCGTTTTCTTTTTTGCGCTGAATATCTTCCGGTATTTTTCCAGGAAGGCAAAGATTGAGAAGTTTTTGACAGTGTTTTCGTATATCCTTCGGTTGCTTTCCAATGTGAAATTCATAATAACACTGGATATCCCTGAAATTACTGAATATCAGACAGCATTAAAGAGGGAGGAAGAGGTTTTTAAAAAATTCCGAAGAGGATCCGGTATCCTGACTTCCAGCAGCGGAACAGGAAGCCTGATGGATGCTTTAGTTGATTATATCAGGATGCTTTTCCACGTAGATCTGATCAAATATAATTCCATGCTGAGTTTCTTTCAGAAGAACAGGGAGTCCCTAAACCGGATCTACAAGACCATCGGTTTTCTGGACAGCTGTATGGCGGCATCCTCCTTCTGCGGCAGGCTTCCCTATTACTGCCTGCCGGAGCTTACCGGGAACCAGGCACCCAAGTTATGTGTTTCCGAACTGTTTCATCCGCTATTATCGGACCCGGTAACGAATTCTATTACCGAGAATCAAAGCGTCCTGATTACAGGCTCCAATGCCTCCGGCAAATCCACCTTTATCAAGACTCTGGCAATCAATGCCTTACTTTCTCAAACCATCAATACCTCGGTCAGTAAGGAGTATAAGGCCAGTTATTTTACCATTTTCTCCTCAATGGCCTTAAGGGACAGCCTCTTCCGGAATGAAAGCTATTATATTGTTGAAATCAAATCCCTGAAGAGAATCCTCGATCATGTGAATAACCAGTATCCGATGCTGGTATTGATTGATGAAGTCCTCCGGGGAACGAATACGCTGGAGAGGATCGCAGCGTCCTCTAGAATTCTGTTATCCCTGGCGAAGAAAAATGTTCTGTGCTTTGCTGCGACTCATGATATCGAACTGACTCATATTCTGGAGAATTACTATTCGAACTATCATTTCCAGGAACGAATCTCAGATCATCAGATCCTGTTCGATTATAAGCTTTACAGCGGCAGAGCTGTGTCCAAGAATGCAATCAAGCTGCTTTCCTTATTGGGTTACACCCCTGATATCATTCAGAATGCAGAGACCGCAGCCGAGGATTTCCTTTCGGCCGGGGAGTGGAAGAAGATCCTGTAACGATTGGTAATGCTGATCAGGCATTCCCTTAAGGCATGAAATAGAATTTGAAATGATACTATGAAAATTACGGAGGATTACGATATGAACGTTAATATATATACTGATGGTGCAGCCAGAGGAAATCCTGATGGTCCGGGGGGTTACGGGACAATCATTGTCTATGTGGATTCCAAGGGACAGGAGCATGTCCGGGAATATAGTGCAGGGTATAAGAAGACTACGAACAACCGGATGGAGCTGATGGCAGCGATCATCGGTATGGAAGCTTTAACGAAGCCCTGCCAGGTTACCCTGTATTCCGATTCACAGTATCTTGTGAAGGCCTTCAATGAACACTGGCTCGAGGGCTGGATTAAGAAGGGCTGGAAAAGAGGACAGAATGAACCTGTAAAGAATGTGGATCTGTGGAAGCGTCTCTTAAAGGCCATTGAACCCCATAAGGTTTCCTTCGCCTGGGTGAAAGGTCATAACGGCCACCCGATGAATGAACGCTGTGACATTCTGGCCACCACGGCCGCCGACGGAACCGATCTTCTGGACGACGAAATAGTTGGATGATAACAATGCAACTAAGCGGAAGCGTCTCCGACTTCGGAAACATTGTTAAAATCATCTTATTATCTTTGTTATGGTGAGACCAGCCATCATTTTGTCGAATCAGAGCAGTGAAACCATTGCAAATCACTGTCGGTATGTTATAATAATTTTAGTTTGTTAGTCAATAGAACTTACTCTGAGGGAGATGCATAGGCGCGGAGTCATGTTCTATTTTCATGTTTTAGGAAAAAGTACGAAAGTCAAAAGAAGAAAGGATTTACCATGATGACCGGACTTACTCCCCTGATGCAGCAGTATATGCAGATCAAGGAACAATATAAAGATTGTATCTTATTTTACCGTTTGGGCGACTTCTATGAGATGTTCTTCGAGGATGCCCATATATGCTCTAGAGAGCTGGAGATTGCCCTGACAGGCAAGAGCATCGGGCAGGAGGAGAGGGCACCGATGTGCGGTGTTCCCTATCATGCGGTTGAGAATTATCTGAGTAAGCTGGTCAGCCGCGGATATCGTGTCGCCATCTGTGAGCAGGTGGAGGATCCGAAGGCTGCGAAGGGTATCGTTAAGCGGGAGGTAATCCGTATCGTTACTCCCGGTACGAATCTGAATACTCAGGTTCTGGATGAGACCAGAAATAACTACCTGATGGCAGTCATACATACGACCAATTCCTACGGCATCTCCGTTGTAGATGTTACAACCGGAGATTATTTTGTTACTGAGGTGGACAATACCCGTAAGCTGATGGATGAAATCTATAAATGGTCCCCTTCAGAGATTATCTGTAATGATACCTTCCTGGTATCCGGGATTGATATCGAAGCCCTCAAAAGCATCAATCAGTTAACCCTGTCTCCCCTGGAGCCCTGGTATTTTGATGATGCCCTGTGTGTACGTGCACTAAAGGAGCATTTCAAAGTCGGAGCCCTGGAGGGAATCGGCCTGAAGGATTATTCAATCGGCTCCATCGCTGCCGGCTGTATCATGCAGTTCCTCCGGGAGACGCAGAAGAACTCCCTGTCCCATATCACGAAGCTTACACCTTATACCTATGAGAAATACATGCTGTTAGACAGCTCCACGGTCAGGAACTTAGAGCTTACGGAGACGATCCGTGAGAAACAGAAGAGGGGATCCCTGCTGTGGGTTCTCGACAAGACGAAAACAGCAATGGGTGCCAGATTACTCCGAAGTTATATGGAGCAGCCCCTGATCGATTATGATATGATAGGGGAACGGTTGGAAGCAGTCTCACAGTTAAAAGACAATATGATTACCAGGGAAGAACTCCGGGAATATCTGAATCCGATTTATGACCTGGAGCGACTGATGGGTAAGATCAGTTATAAAAGTGCAAACCCCAGGGATCTGATTGCGTTCAGCTCCTCCCTCTCCATGCTTCCCCATATCAAATTCCTGCTGCAGGGCTTTGAGACGGGGTTACTGAATGAGATTTATGAGGAACTGGATCCTCTCGAGGATATTGCCGGCCTGATCAGCCGGGCAATTGCCGATGAGCCACCCCTGAATGTTAAGGAAGGGGGCATCATCCGGGAAGGCTATCATGAGGAGGTGGACCGCTTAAGGAGGGCGAAGACCGAGGGTAAGGACTGGCTCATGGACCTAGAAACCAAGGAGCGGGATACAACCGGAATTAAGAATCTGAAGATCAGATATAACAGAGTCTTCGGTTATTATCTTGAGGTGACGAATTCCTATCAGAGCCTGGTACCGACAAACTGGATCCGGAAGCAGACCCTTGCCAACGCAGAACGTTATACAACTCCTGAGCTGAAGGAGCTGGAGGATATTATCCTGGGTGCCGAGGACAAGCTGTTCTCCCTGGAATATGACCTGTTCTGTGAGATCCGTGATCAAATCTCACTGGAGGTGAAGCGAATTCAGCAGACTGCGAAAGCCATTGCCAAGCTGGATGTATTTGCCTCCCTGGCATTGGTGGCTGAGCAGAATAATTATACCAGGCCGGAGATGAATCTTAACGGAGCCATCTCTATTAAAAACGGAAGACATCCTGTCGTGGAGAGAATGATCTCCCATGATATGTTTATATCCAATGACACCATGCTGGATAATAAGAATAACCGGGTTTCCATCATCACAGGTCCGAATATGGCGGGAAAATCCACTTACATGCGGCAAACCGCACTGATCGTGCTGATGGCTCAGATCGGCAGCTTTGTACCTGCAGACAGCGCCAGTATCGGTATTGTGGACCGGATCTTTACCCGTGTTGGTGCCTCGGATGATTTGGCCAGCGGCCAGAGTACCTTCATGGTGGAGATGACCGAGGTCGCCAATATCTTAAGAAATGCTACGAAGAACAGCCTGCTCATTCTCGATGAGATCGGCAGGGGAACCTCCACCTTCGACGGCTTAAGCATCGCATGGGCTGTGGTGGAGCATATCAGTAATTCTGCACTGCTTGGTGCCAAGACTCTGTTTGCCACCCATTATCACGAGCTTACCGAGCTGGAGGGCCGTCTGGAGGGTGTGAATAACTATTGCATCGCAGTGAAGGAGCAGGGTGAGGATATCGTATTCCTCCGTAAGATCGTGAAGGGCGGCGCAGACAAAAGCTACGGAATCCAGGTGGCGAAGTTGGCGGGAGTTCCTGCCGGTATCCTGAAACGTGCTTCTGAGATCGTGAACGAGCTGACCGGCAACGATCTCGCCCTGAAAGCAAAGAACCTGTCCGCACCGGAGGAACCGAAGGAGGAATTCGTCCAGGAGCAATTATTCTTCCACGGTTTTACCTCGGAGGAGCCTGCGAAGACAGCCAAGAATGGTAAGAAGCAGAAGAATACCGATCAATTCTCCTTGTTTTCCATGTCAGGAAACGAAGACATCGTCTCAGAGCTCCGGGATCTGGATATCGCCAGACTGACCCCGATCGATGCGATCAATAAGCTGTACCAGCTGCAGAAGAAAATCAAAGATAGAATATAATTAATGAAAACCTGTAGTAAGAAGAATTTAGAATTAATATATAGAAATATTTTATAGAATTATTTTAAAGAATTATTTTTAAGTTATTATATAATTTTCTTTAGTAGTTATTATACTGATATTTCGCGGGGTACAGAATTCATTCATAAGAGTTCTTAAGCAGATTGGAGATTACTATGTCATTAATCCATGTTTTAGATGAACAAACCATCAACCAGATTGCTGCCGGTGAGGTCGTAGAGCGCCCAAGTGCCGTGGTCAAGGAGCTGATTGAGAACGCCATGGATGCAGGAGCCACCGCAATTACTGCTGAGATCAAGGAGGGTGGCTTAAGCCTGATCCGCATCACGGATAACGGTTCCGGCATCTCCAGAGAGGATATTCCCCTGGCATTTCAGCGCCATGCGACCAGTAAGATCAGGACGGCAGAGGATCTATTATCAGTAAAAAGCCTCGGCTTTCGCGGAGAAGCTCTCTCCAGTATCGCGGCAGTTGCACAGGTAGAGCTGATTACGAAGACACCGGTCTCCCTCCATGGGTACCGTTATCTGATCGAGGGCGGTGAAGAGAAGAGCTTTGATGAAATCGGCTGTCCCGGCGGAACGACGATCCTTGTACGGAATATCTTCTATAACACCCCTGCACGGAGAAAATTCTTAAAGTCCGCGATGACAGAAGCAAGCTATGTCAGTGATCTGATGGAACGTCTGATGGTATCCCATCCGGATATCTCCTTCAAATTTATTGCCAACAATCAAGTTAAGCTCCAATCTTCCGGCAATAATAATACGAAGGACATTCTTTACCAGATTTATGGCAGGGATGTTTCCAGAGAGCTGGTACCGGTGGATTATGTCTCACCGGAGGCTGCAATTACCGGCTTTATCGGCAAGCCCATCATCAACAGGGGTAATAGGAACTTTGAAAATTACTTTATTAATGGCAGATATATTAAGAGCAATGTTATCACGAAAGCCATCGAGGAGGCTTATAAGCCATTCCTGATGCAGCATAAATATCCCTTCACCTCCCTGTATTATGAGATTGATCCCTCCTTAATCGATGTAAATGTCCATCCGCAGAAGCTGGAGGTCCGCTTAAAGAACGGAGAGGAGATCTTCCAGGCAACCCTGAATCTGATCCGTTCCGCCTTATCCGGCAAGGAACTGATTCCAAAGGTATCCCTGCATAAGCAGGAAGAAGTAAAGGATAGCCGTCCTAAGCTTCCCGAGCCCTTTGAGGAGAAACGCAGAGAGCTGCAATTCTCTGCACTTAAGACCATGGCTCCGGAGAAGCTGTCTGAGGAACAGGCACAGACACTGCTGAAAGAAGCCGAACAAAGAAACAAACCGCAGTTTCCTCCTACTGACAGCTGTCTCAAGGAGGGTACTTCTTATCATATAACAAAGGATTCATTGCAGTCAGATTTGAAAGTGACAGATACTCAGCTTAATACAAAATCTGCATATATGCCATCAAAGATATCAGATTTGCCACCAATCGTGTCAGATATTCCTGTAAAGGTTTCAGATATGCCGACAGAGGTATCGGATATGCCGATTGGTATGTCAGTAACGCCCAGAACAGATGGTTTTGCTGTTATATCTGATAATTCCTCAGTTATTTCTGATGGAGCAGTTACTCCGTTGCCTAAGGAGCAGGATGGAACACTCACATCCGATAGGCAGGGAGAACAGCTTAATCTGTTTACCGATGAGAAGCAGGAGGGACAGGTACCATTCTTATCTAAGGCGGCAATGGAAGGCCATCGGATCATCGGTCAGATATTCTCCACCTATTGGCTGGTAGAATATCAGAAGGAGCTGTATATCATCGACCAGCATGCGGCCCATGAGAAGGTATTGTATGAGAGAATCATGGCTTCAGCAAGGACGAAAGGTAATGAGTCGCAGCAGCTTTTCCCCCCGATCGTACTTACACTGACCTTAAGAGAGCAGGAGGTCCTGCATCAATATGAGGAGATACTTACCCGGCTTGGATATGAATTTGAACATTTCGGAGGTAATGAATTCTCCGTCCGTGCCGTGCCGGCAGATCTTTACGGACTGTCAGAGAAGGAGCTGATCCAGGAATTTCTGGATACGATGGCGGAGGAACTGACGGGTCATAACCTGAATGTCACCTCCATTCTGGAGAAGACTGCTTCCCTCTCCTGTAAAGCCGCAGTGAAAGCTAACCATATCTTATCCCTGGAGGAGGCCTCTGCCCTGATCAAGGAGCTGCTTACATTGGAGAATCCCTATCATTGCCCTCACGGAAGACCGGTCATTATCTCCATGAGCCGGTATGAGCTGGAGAAGAAATTTAAACGTATCCTATAGTAAATTATACAGTAATAATCAAAGTAATATGAAATAAGTGGTTCCAACATAATAATATCAACTTTAATATCACCGGCAAAATCAACAATAATATCAACCGTAATATCATACGTAATATCAAAACATATCGTTTACAAATGCAGTTAGAGATTCTCATAGATATGCTTACAAATAATTCGAGTAAGGATCAAAACAGCCCATGGATAAAAAACCAATCATCATCTTAACAGGACCCACCTCAGTCGGTAAAACAGCCCTTTCCCTCTCACTTGCGAAGGCTGTGAACGGAGAGATCATCTCTGCGGATTCCATGCAGGTCTATAAGCACATGGATGTCGGTACTGCGAAAATCACACCGGAGGAGATGAACGGAGTTCCCCATTACCTGATCAGTGAATTTGAGCCGGATGAGGAATTCAATGTGGTAAAGTTCCAACAGTGTGCCAAGGAATATATCCGCAGAATCCATGAGAAGGGAAAGCTCCCCATCCTGGTCGGAGGTACCGGCTTCTATATCCAGGCTGTGCTTTATGATATTGATTTTACAGAGAATGAAACGGATTATTCCTATCGCAGAGAGCTGGAGCAGCTGGCAGAAGAGAAGGGTAGTGAATATCTCCATTCCATGTTACTTCAGGTGGACCCGGAAAGCGCTGAGGCGATCCATCCGAATAATGGAAAGAGAATTATACGGGCTTTGGAGTATGCCAGACTGACGGGCGAGAGGATATCCACCCATAATGAAGAACAGAAGGGGAAAGCTTCTCCCTACAACTATTGTTATTTTGTCCTGAACAAGGACCGGGCCAAGCTCTATGAGGCAATTAATCAGCGCGTCGATCTGATGATGGAACATGGTCTGCTGAAGGAAGTGATGAGTCTTGCCGAGATGGGTTATACCAGGGATTTGGTATCCATGCAGGGACTGGGTTACAATGAGCTTCTTGCTTACCTCGCCGGAGAGTGTACCCTGGAGGATGCCATCACCCTGTTAAAAAGGGATACCAGACATTTTGCCAAGCGTCAGCTCACCTGGTTCAAGAGAGAGCGGGAGGTCATCTGGGTAGATAAGGACCTGTTTCATTCAGAGGAAGATATTCTTCAATATATGTTACTTAAATTAAGGGAAGCGGATATTTTGAAATAAAAAATTCCTTATTGACAGAATCGATTTTTAGGAATATAACTATAAAAATGTTGCATAAATATATTATGTAAACTAATGAGTACTCAGGAGGATAAAGTGTCAGTGAATCAGATAGATCAGATGTACCTGGAACTGGGGATTACCCCGAAGCTTCTACGCCTCGGCTTAGAGACAGAAGAGAAGCTTTTTGAGAGATTTGCCCGGATCGACAGGATTGCGGAATATAACCAGCTGAAGGTATTAAAAGCTATGCAGGCCAACAGGCTCAGTGATATCCATTTTGCAGCTACCACGGGTTATGGCTATAATGATATCGGCAGGGATACCCTGGAGAGTGTATATGCTGCGGTATTCCATGCCGAGGATGCCTTAGTAAGACCACAGCTGATCAGCGGAACCCATGCGCTGACGGTGGCGTTATCAGGAAATTTACGGCCTGGAGACGAGATTCTCTCACCGGTTGGGAAACCCTATGACACTCTGGAAGGTGTGATCGGTATTACCGAAACCAGAGGATCCTTAGCGGAGTTTGGTATATCATACCGGCAGGTGGATCTGTTATCCGACGGGGGCTTCGATTATGAAGGGATTAAGGCCGCCATTCGTCCGAATACGAAGCTGGCAACGATTCAGAGATCGAAGGGCTATGCGACCCGGCCGACCCTGTCCGTGGAGAGGATTGGAGATCTGATTCGCTTCCTAAAGGAATGTAAGCCGGATCTCATCTGTATGGTAGATAATTGCTACGGAGAATTTGTCGAGGTCATAGAACCGACGGATGTCGGTGCAGATCTGTGCGTCGGTTCCTTAATCAAGAATCCCGGCGGAGGTCTCGCGCCCATCGGTGGCTATATCGTCGGTAAGAAGGAATATATCGAGAACGCAGCCTTCCGCCTTACAGCACCCGGTCTTGGCAAGGAGGTAGGAGCAACTCTGGGACTCAATGCTCAGTTGTTCCAGGGACTGTTCCTGGCACCGCAGGTGGTTTCAGGGGCCTTAAAGGGAGCAATATTTGCCGCAAATCTATATGAGAGCTTCGGCTTTGGTGTCCATCCAAACGGTAAGGAAGAACGCTTTGATATTATTCAGGCAGTCACCTTGAATTCAGCGGAAGCAGTCATTGCCTTCTGTAAGGGAATACAGGCTGCGGCACCGGTGGACAGCTATGTGGATCCCGAACCCTGGGCTATGCCCGGTTACCAGTGTGACGTTATCATGGCGGCAGGTGCCTTCGTGCAGGGCTCCTCGATTGAGCTTTCTGCTGATGCTCCGATCAAGCCCCCCTATACGGTGTTTTTCCAGGGTGGCCTGACCTGGTACCATGCAAAATTCGGAATTTTGTTATCCTTACAGAAATTATATGAGAAAGGTCTTATCACAATATAAGGGACCTACTTGTTTGATTTCTGTATACAATCCATACATTTTATGTTAAAATGTTATATGAATTATTTTGCCAAAATGCATTAAGCAAGACAGGCAAAATACTAATGCAACACAAAGAGACAGTATATTTCCGATAAGGAGGAGCTTATGGCAAGGACCGGCGGTAAAAACAAATGGGCACTGTTCCTGTTAATTCTTACAGGTATCGTCTTGGGAAGCTTCTTGGGGTCCCTGACCAAGAATGTCAATTTCCTTGCATGGTTAAACTACGGTTTTGATTTCGCAATTGGGAAGCCGGACGGAAGCGGGATTATCAGTGTAAGCCTTGGCGATATCGCCATACAATTCGGATTAAGAATCCGAATCTCCATCGGCAGCTTCCTTGGTATCATTGCTGCAGTATTTGCTTATAAGAAGCTTTAGAATACATTACATGGTCCTACTGATTTCCTGGAGAGAGAAGTTTAGGAGGATTCATGAAGGATAGTTATTTAACTGTGAAGGAACTGCCTATTTCCGAGCGTCCTTATGAGAAGTGTGAGAAATACGGCGCTGCTTATCTGTCCGATGCGGAGCTGCTGGCAGTTATCCTGCGTACGGGTACTAAGAACTTAAGGTCAATTGACCTGGCTGTGAATATCTTAAATTACCCGGAAGCAAGTTCCGGCTTGAAGGGCTTGAATTACCTGACGTTGAAGGAACTGACCCGGATCAACGGGATCGGCAGGGTGAAAGCAATCGAGCTTCTCTGTCTTACAGAAATTACGAAGAGAATGGCAAAGGAAATTCATCGGGACAGTTTAAGATTGGTCACCCCTAAAAGTGTGGCCGATTATTACATGCAGGATATGCGGCATTTAAACCGCGAGCAGATCCTTCTAGTAATGCTTGATTCCAAGAGTAAGCTCATTAAGGATATGGTGATTTCCTCGGGTACGGTGAACACCTCGATCATGCCTGCCAGAGAGATCTTTGTTCAGGCTCTGAAGCAGGAAGCCGTGAACATCATCCTGATCCATAACCATCCCAGCGGGGACCCCTCGCCCAGTGCAGAGGATCTGCGGGTTACCAAGCGGATCAAAGAAGCCGGTAATTTCGTAGGGATTACGCTTATGGATCATATTATTATTGGCGATAATAGATATATCAGTCTGAAGGAACAGGGGTTATTATAGCCGTACTGACCTAATGATAAGACAATGACTATTTACAAAATTATAGGAAGCAACTGAATAGTTTCAGACATGCATTTAATTTGACAACTTTAGTTTATAGGAGGTAGCTTTATCATGGCATCTAAAGTATATGGGATAGATTTCGGCACCAGTACGATTAAAATAATTAAAAAGGGTCAGGGAATTGTACTGGACGAGCGTAATATCATCGCAATTGCTGACAGGAAGACGGTAATAGCCTCCGGCAATGACGCTTTTGACATGTATGAGAAGGCACCCTCTAATATACAGGTTACTTATCCTGTCAGAAGCGGCGTTATTGCCGATGTTGCTAACATGATGTCCTTACTGCAGCATTTCATGATGAGAATCAGCAACTCTAAAAGACCCGGGTCCGCTGATTATATCGTCGCCACACCGACCGACATCACCGAGGTAGAGCGCAGATCCTTCTTTGATCTGATTGCCAGCTCGAACTTAAAGGCAGGGCATATCAAGATCGTGGAGAAGCCGATCGCGGATGCTGTGGGTGCAGGACTTGATGTCATGACAGCCAGGGGTGTGATGATCGTGGATATCGGTGCCGATACGACTGAGGTGTCAATCCTTTCCCTGGGTGGTATCGTTCTTAGTAAATTAATTCCCGTTGGCGGCAATAAGCTGGATGAGGCCATCAAAAGTATCGTGAAGAGGAAATTCAACCTCTATATCGGGGACAAGACCGCAGAGAACATCAAGAAGAAGCTGGCCTGTGCACTTCCTTCCGTGGAAGGTTCCGTTAAGGTCTTCGGCAGGGATGTGGTCACCGGACTTCCGACAGAAATGGAAGTCGATTCTGTAACGGTTTATGAGGCTATTTCAGAATATATGTATACTATTACGGATGCCATCCGTATCATTCTGGAGCGTACTCCTCCGGAGATATCTTCGGACATTATTGACAGCGGAATCTATATTACAGGCGGATCTGCCAAGATTTTCGGCCTGAATGAGCTGCTGCACAAGGAAACAGACTTGAAAATCAATATTTGTGAGGATCCCTCCAAAACGGTTGTTAAGGGTCTTGGTAAGATTATGGAGGATCATAAGCTTTCCTCCCTTGCTGATGCCTTACGGCCAAAAACTATCGTAAATTAAACTACAGGTATACTGCCTCCTTCCGGACGGAAGGGCAGGCAACTCGGCCGGTGTCTGACCGTTTACAAGGCTTTCCGGCAGCTTATAGTAACCTGTGAAGGTTAGGAGAAATTATGAGACGCAGGACAAAGATCCATATAAATCCGAAGCACTTACTTATTATTCTTATTGTACTCTGTTTCGGTCTGATATTCTTATCCTACCGATACGGAGGGGTACTCTCGCCGGTAAGAAATGCGGCAGGTACCGTTGTCACCCCGATGCAGCGGGGAATTAATTCAGTCGGAAGCTTTATCTCAGATAGGCTGAATATCTTTACCAGCATGAAGGATTTACTGAAGGAAAACGATGACCTGAAGGATCAGGTCAATCTGCTGTCCTATGAGAATAAGCTGCTGCTTCAGGATAAATATGAGCTGGATGAACTCAGGGAGCTTTATAAGCTGGATCAGAAATATCTGGATTATCCCAAGGTAGCCGCCCGAGTCATCAGTAAGGATACGAATAACTGGTATAATGTATTTACAATCGATAAGGGAACCAGAGATGGCCTAACGGAGGATATGAATGTTTTAGCCGGAAACGGTTTGGCAGGAATTATCATTGAAGCCCATTACAATTATTCCATTGTCCGTTCCATCATCGATGATAAGAGCAATGTCAGCGGAATGTTCTTAAAGACCTCTGATACCTGCATTGTCAAGGGTGATCTGAAGCTGATGGACGAGGGTAAGATTCGGGTGGAGCTGATTAGTAAGGATGCCGAGATAGAGGACAATTATGAAGTTATTACCTCACACATCAGCGATAAATTTCTTCAGGGAATTCTGATTGGCTATGTCAGCGATATCAAGCTTGATTCCAGTAATATGACTAAGACGGCATATTTAACACCGGTGGTTGATTTTGAAAGACTGAATGAGGTTCTGATCATCACACAGCTGAAGGAGCCATTAATTGATAAGGACCCTTCCATCGTGGAGGAACCTATTACTGAATAGAAAAGCAGGGGACTCATGAAAAGGGTTATTGTATATATTTTAGAAATTTTGATATGTTTTGTTCTTCAGAGCGCCATGTTCCATTATGTCAGGCTGGCAGGAATCATGCCTAATCTTTTATTGATTTTGGTCGTATCCACTGCCTATATGAGGGGCAGAAATACAGGTCTTCTGATTGGTTTCTTCAGTGGACTTTTCGTGGATCTGATCTTTGGCCAGGTTGTGGGGCTATATGCGCTGCTTTATCTGCTGATTGGTTATTTCATCGGCTTTCTTAACAAATTTTATTCGAACGATGACTTTACATTGCCCATCATCTTTGTGGCTGTCTGTGATTTCTTCTACGGCTTTTTCTATTATGTGTTCGAATTCCTGTTAAGAAGCAGATTAAATCTTTTATATTATTTTCGGCGGTTTATTCTGCCGGAGGTAATCTATACCGTAGCGGTCTCAGTCTTATTATATAAGCTGCTACATATGATTAACAACCGTTTGGACCGTTCGTCGGAAGAAAGTGTGAAGTAAAAACTTCTTCACACAGCGAATTGAAGACAATTCGCTTGGGAAGAACTGCGGAGTAGTGTGAAGCAAAAGATCCTTCACACGGGAAGAAACTGCGGAGTTTCGCACAAGCGGGCTCACTCCTTGTTCTTCCGGGTTGTTTAGATTTGGAGGTTACTATGTTAGATGTTTTTCTGGATTTCGTGAAGCGGATCCTTAAATCAAGATTATTCCCTATGACGTTGATCTATATTGTACTTTTTGCGGTGCTGGTACACCGTCTGTTCGTGCTGCAGATCGTACAGGGCCCTGCCATTGCTAAGGAGGAGAATTTCAGGGAGACAGAAAACCGTGAGATCAAAAGTACCCGCGGTAATATCTATGACAGAAACGGAAAGCTGCTGGCTTCCAATGTCCTTTCCTATTCCGTTACCATGGAAGACAGTACCGAGATCGAAACCAACGAGGAAAGAAATGCCGTAATCCATCGGATGATCAATATTATTAAAGAATGCGGGGATACGCTTTATAACGATTTTCCGATTGTCCAGACAGGAGAAAATGAACTGGAATTCACAATCTCAGGCTCAGCCCTGACCAGATTCAAGAAGAATGTTTATACCTTTGTTCTGGATGAGAATAAGCAGCTCACGGAAAAGCAGCAGAATGCGACAGCTAAGGAGGTCTATGAATTCCTGAAGAATGGTACCGGGGATGACTATACCACTATGTTTGGTATCTCCGACGAATACTCTATGGCTGAAACGCTGGAAATCATGAGTGTCCGTTATGCCCTGCATTGCAATTATCCGAAATTCTTAAGGATTACCGTTGCTAATAAAGTAAATAACAATACGGTTGCCCATGTCATGGAGAGCAGTGCCGAACTGCCGGGTGTTGAGATTCAGCAGCTGACCCAGCGTGTCTATCATGACAGCATCTATTTCGCACATATCCTTGGCTATACTGGCCAGATCAGTTCCGAAGAACTGGAGCTTCTGAATGCTAACGGAGAATACTATAATTCCACTGATATCGTAGGCAAGACCGGCCTGGAGAAGGAATATGAAGCATATCTTAAGGGCAATAAGGGAATCGAGACTGTTACAGTGAATACCGGTAACAAAGTAATTGACGTAGTGGACCGCAAGGATCCCACCGCAGGCAATGACATCTATCTGACCATAGACAGTGATCTGCAGAAATCCACCTATCACATTCTTGAGAAGAAGATCGCAGGAATTCTGTTATCCAAGATCGTTCCGGACATGGATTACGGCTCCAAGGGGGAGAGTGCCAGTGAAATCACGACCCCAATTTATGAGGTGTATTATGCCTTGATCAATAATGATATTATTGATACTACCCGTTTTGATGATAAGGATGCCACGGATCTTGAACAACAGACCTATAATAAATACAAAACGGAATTGGAGAGCGTCTTCGGTCAGCTGGATTCCCTCCTGGCTCCGGAGAATACCGTAATGGATAACAAAGCCGGTGAGATGGAGGAATACCTGAAATATTTCTATGACGTATTGGTTAAAAAGGAGATCCTCCTGAAGAAACAGATACCGGAGGAGGATGAGGTTTATAAATCCTACCTGAATAATAAAACTTCCCTGAACAGCTTTTTAAACCATGCAATCTCCCGGAATTATATTGATCTGTCCAAGCTGGGTGTTGAACAAGGTGAATTCTATACCTCGGAGGAGCTTTATCAGAAGCTGATTAACACGACGAAGGATATTTTGAAGAAGGATGGCACTTTCAATAAAAAGATATACCGTAATTTGGTATTTTCGTACAATTTATCGGGAAAAGAAATTTGTCTTTTATTATTCGACCAAGGTGTGTTAGAATATAATGAAGGGGATAAGAGAGCTTTAGAAAACGGAACTATCTCTGCCTATAATTTCATGAACGCAAAGATCACTTCCCTGGAAATCACCCCTGCAATGCTTGCTTTAGAGCCCTGCAGCGGATCCGTTGTTATTACGGATGTGAAGACCGGTGATGTCCTGGCGATGGTTACTTACCCCAGTTATGATAATAATAAATTAGCGAATAAAGTCGATTCAAAATATTACAACTGGCTGTTTACGGACAAATCCCTTCCTTGGATGAACCGTCCGACACAACAGAGGACCGCGCCCGGATCCATCTTTAAGATGGTAACCTCCTTTGCGGGAATGATGGAGGGTGTAATAGGACCGCAGGATAAGATTACAGATCTCGGAATCTTTGAAAAGATCCAACCTGCTGCGAAATGTCATATCTATCCCCGTTCCCACGGTTCCGTAGATATTGCGGATGCCATTAAGGTCTCCTGTAATTACTTCTTCTATGAGGTCGGATTCCGCTTAAGTATAGACGGTACCGGAAAATACAACGAACAGGTGGGCTTGGAAAAGCTTAAGAAATACGCCTCCATGTTCGGACTTGATACAACCTCGGGAGTTGAACTGAATGAAATGTCTCCTCAGGTATCCGATGATGATCCGGTCCGTTCCGCGATTGGACAGGGTACGAATGCTTATACCCCGATGCAGTTATCACGATATGTGACCACTATAGCGAACCGCGGTATTAATTATGACCTGACCCTGCTAGACAGGATTATTGATAAGGATGGTAATATTAAACTGCAGAATAGTGCCACTGTTTATAAGGATCTGAAAGACATTAAGCCCGAATACTGGGATGCCGTGCAGGAAGGAATGTATTCTGTAACGAATGTGCCGGGAGGCTCAGTCAGCAGCTTATACAGAAATCTTGGTGTCACGGTAGCCGGCAAGACCGGTACCTCTCAGATCAGTAAGGTTAATTTTAATAATGCATTGTTCATATCCTATGCACCCTTCGAGAATCCTGAGATATCTGTTACTACCGTTATACCGAACGGTTATACCTCAGGTAACGCTGCAGAGCTGGCCAGGGATATCTACCGCCTGTATTTTGATCTGGAAGACCCTGAGGAGCTGGTAGAGAAGGAAGCCTCCTTACCGGAGAACAATATCGCAGCTTTTTCAGATTAATTTAATTTAGTTTAACATAATATACAAGAAGGAGAAGCCAATGAGTACAATGAATAATTCAGTAATCATTAAAGGAAATAAATACGGTATTATTGTTGTGCTGAGCCCGGAGGAAGACTTCGACGTATTAAAATTACTGGTCGCCGAGAAATTCAAGGAATCCAGTAAATTCTTTGAGAATGCGAAGATGGCCATCAGTTTTGAGGGCCGGAAGCTGACTAACGAAGAACAGAAGGAGCTCTTAGACATTATTAACGAGAATACGGACATGCATATCGTCTGTATTATTGATAATGATGCCGAAACAGAAGAAGCCTTTAAGAAGACCCTGAACCAGAAGCTGATGGAGCTTGAGAATAATACCGGACAGTTCTATAAAGGAATCCTGCGATCCGGTGCATCCTTAGAATTTGAAACCAGTGTCATCATCATCGGTGATGTCAATCATGGTGCAAGAGTAGTGTCCAAGGGTAATATTATTGTTCTTGGTTCCCTTAAGGGAAATGCTTTTGCCGGAGCCTGCGGAAACACGAATGCCTTTGTAGTCGCCCTGGATATGAGACCGATGCAGATCCGAATTGCGGATACGATCGCCAGATCGCCTGACAATCCCGTTAAGGAGGAGAGTAAGGAAGCGAAGATAGCATTTCTGGAGGAAGGAAATATCTACATCGAACCTCTGAACAAAAATGTTTTAAATGATATCAATTTATAATATATCATTGATGGCTTTAAGCAATGCATGGAAAAGAACCTCGCAGAGGTTCTTACGAAAGAACTGGAGGATAGGAAAGTATGGGAGAAGTTATTGTAGTTACATAGGGTAAGGGCGGTGTCGGCAAAACAACAACAACCGCCAATGTCGGAACCGGTCTGGCAATGCTGGACAAGAAAGTAGTACTGATCGATACCGATATCGGCTTAAGAAATCTGGATGTTGTTATGGGCCTTGAAAACAG
>JAEZJW010000032.1 GCA_023415595.1 Bacillota bacterium | reverse complement strand
CCCTTTAGGGCTAGCCCGAGAATGAAGTGCAGCTGGCAGGACCTTCAGAGCGCCTTCCGGGCGCAGGCAGGTAATACCCCCTTATAGGGGGATAGACAAACCACCGGCTAAGCCGGTGGTCATGATTATTATGTACAAAAATTAATCACAGGAGGAGATAGCTATGAAGATATTTGAAAAGTCAAAGAAGCTTGATAATGTTTGTTATGATGTAAGAGGACCTGTCGTGGAAGAAGCGGATCGTATGATTGAGCAGGGGATCAGCATATTAAAGCTGAATATCGGAAATCCTGCTCCCTTCGGTTTTGAAGCTCCGACAGAGATCATTCATGATATGATGTCGAATCTGACGAACTCAGAGGGCTATTCCGATTCCAAGGGTATCTTCTCTGCAAGAAAAGCGATCATGCAGTATTGTCAGCTGAAGGGTTTCCCAAATGTAGGTGTTCAGGATATCTATACCGGTAACGGTGCCAGTGAGCTGATTTCAATGTCCATGCAGGGGCTTTTAAATGAAGGGGATGAGATCTTAATTCCGGCACCCGATTATCCGCTTTGGACTGCAGCAGCCACTCTATCCGGCGGAACTGCAGTGCATTATATCTGCGATGAGCAGTCGGATTGGAATCCGGATATAGAGGATATGCGAAAGAAGATTACGGCTAAGACCAAGGGTATTGTGGTAATTAATCCAAATAATCCGACCGGTGCTCTTTATCCGAAGGAAATATTAGAGAAGATTGTGGAATTGGCAAGAGAACATGAATTAATTATATTCTCCGATGAGATCTATGACAGGCTGGTGATGGATGACAGGAAGCATATATCCATTGCAGCCCTCGCTCCGGACCTTATGGTGGTCACCTTTAACGGATTGTCCAAATCCCATAGGATCGGAGGCTTCCGTGCGGGTTGGATGTGTCTGAGCGGTAATAAATCAAAGGCTAAGGGCTATATCGAGGGCCTTAATATGCTTTCCTCCATGCGGCTCTGTTCCAATGTTCCATCTCAGCAGATTATTCAGACAGCACTCGGGGGTGTACAGAGTGCGGACGAATTACTGCTGCCAGGCGGAAGAATCTATGAGCAGCGGGAATATATTACAGAGCGGCTGAACAGTATTCCGGGAATATCCGCAGTGAAGCCGAAAGCCGCCTTCTATATCTTCCCGAAAATCGATACCAAGAAATATAAAATTCTCGATGATGAGAAATTCGTACTGGATTTTCTAAAGGAGCAGCATGTCCTAATGGTTCACGGAAAGGGCTTTAACTGGCATCAGCCAGACCATTTCAGAATCGTATATCTGCCGAGGGTGGAAGAGCTTAAATTGGCTCTGGATAAGTTTGAACGGTTCCTGTATGGCTACAAGGGTACGAGATAACTATAAGAGTTGAAGCAAAGGAGCTTGGACATCATGAATGCGAAAAGAGCAAATTATTCAGGGTACATTTATATTCTGTTATCAGCAGTTTTATTCAGTCTTGCAGGGGTATTGATCAAGAAGCTTACCTGGTCGTCCTATACGATTAACGGAATAAGAAATTTATTCGCTCTTATCATTATGGCCACGTATCTCAAGACGATCCATCATAAGTTTATTATAAACAGAGTTGTCCTATTGGGGGCCGTGATAAATCTTCTGATGAATTTTACCTTCGTACTTGCTACAAAGCTGACTTCTGCAGCCAATGCGATCGTTCTGCAATTTACGGAGCCCATCTTTCTGATCCTGTTTCTGATGCTCCTCTGGAGGCAAAAACCCGATAAGAAAGCTGTAATCACCTGCCTGGCGGTTACGGTGGGAATTATGTGTTTTTTCTTTGATAAAATAACTGCGGACGGCATGGCAGGTAATCTCTTTGCAATCATATCAGGTGCGTTATATGCATTGGTTTTTTTGATTAAAAAGATGAAAGCTGCTGATTTTGAATCCTCAATCATACTGTCACAAACAATCAGCTTTCTGATTTTTATACCCTGGTACTTTAGGGAGACGGATTTTGCAGCTTCTAATTTTCTATATATCATTATCCTTGGTGTATTTCAGATGGGTTTTGCTTATGTATTGCTGGCGAAGGGCTTAAATCAGGTTTCTCCGGTAGCAGCATCCTTAACCTCCACCATTGAACCGGTTTTAAATCCGATCTGGGTAGCCATCTTTTATGGTGAATTCATCAGTCCGATTGCCATGGCCGGGGCAGTAATTGTAATGATATCCTCGACTTTATATAATCTGTTGAATGCAGGAAAGGGATAGGGTCTTTGTTCTGCCGGTCGCTCACCAACGATTCTCCACCCTTTCTGCAAAGCCCAGGAAATCCTTCAGGTAGACAATGGTCCCATCATCCAGTTCGGCAGTTCCTGTAAAGGTTCCAAACACCTGATGCTGGTTCGTTAAGAGGACTAATACTGATAATTTCAGGCTTCGGTCAAAAATCGGATGGAATTCCATCTCAAAACGTCCATCGGAGGAGGTAATCCGCCAGGGTTTATCATATTCAAATTTGCCGTTCTTGTTTTTAGGAATATGGAAGGTAACCGTATGAAGCTTACTTGCCACCCCATTCAAAAACAGCATGTTTTCTGTTGCCGCAGTCGTATCACCAAAGCCATAACCTAGGTTAAAGCCAAAGATATTGCCATGAACATTACCCTGAGCAGCACCCCAGTACCAGGTGGTGTGATAAGGCCATACGCCACGGCCCCAATCCAAAAGGCCGAAGGAATTACTGGGGTCAAAACGAACCTTCCAATTGCCGAACCGTGCTATACCCACCGCACGCATTCCTATGATTTTGCGGTTATAATAGAACAGTTCCTTTCCTTCTGTGAAGGGTGTTGCAATTACCATGGAGTCTTCCGGTTCACAAAAGAGCATGAGAGAGATATCCAGTTCCTGACCTCCAATAGATTTCTTCATAGACAGGGATACCTCCCGGTTTGGGTCACAGATCCTAAGGGAGACTTTTGTTTCTCCACAATGATATACGATATCGCCGGTTTTAGAGGATTCAGGCATAGAAAGTAACTTATCTGATGCGATTTTTACCGAACTCCTGGATATTTCCTTCTTGTTTTTTAAGTCAATCAGGGATGCACTGATCAGGACCAAAGGTGTATTTTTCCCTACAGTTATGGCTACAGCATAGGTGTCATTATTAATCAGGTAATAATCCCATTCCTTCAGCCGCTTTTTGCATGCTACATCCTTACGGCAGAATTTTAACAGCGGATGGGTAGAATACCCCTTTTGTATCAGTTCTCCACACTGATTTAAAAGCCTTGAGGGTTTTGTTATTTTATGCTGCAATTATGACCTCCACACTGCCTGGAACCCGGTTATTCCTATGGATTTGGGTGCAAGCACCATTCCTTAATATATTTGTATTAGTGTTGGTGAAATAAGTTACATGATTTTGGTGAATATCTTAAGAAATGTTTTCAGGTATCTTGGATGAGGCTAGTTTTTGTAGATGAATTGCCTGGTGCTAAAAATACTTCTTTCTTATTTTATTAAGATATAGTAAAATAATCAAAAAGCTATTTTTACATTCAGATAAAACCTTTGACATAATTAAGGGGATACATAAATGAGGCTAACAGACATTGATACAGATTATAAATTAATCTTCCGGTTTAAGTACAAGGATAAACCCTACAGCATGATGGTCAGTATAATCACAAAATCCATTCAATGCCTTATTATTCCTGCGATACTGGATAGGAACCAGGTGCTGGATCCTAATCTTATCACAGATGCAGAAATAATCTATACCGTAAAAGACGGTGTGTTTATCTTCAACGATATTAAGCTTGAGGTTTCCTCCATTATGGAGAAGAGAGTATACCTGGTATTCTCTGAAGCAGATATTCCCAGACTGAACCGAAGGGAAGCCTATCGGGTGTTTATCGGTGAGATCATAAAAATTACAGTAGTAACTAAAAATGGACGTAAAAGGGTGTATGAAGGAATATTAAAGGATTTGAGTATCCTGGGGATGGGTGTCATTCTGAAAAGTGACATAGATATCGGATCCTCGATCAATATCGCCTTTCAATACGAAGGACTGTATCTTCCTCTGGCCGGTGAAATAATCAGAAAAGAGAAGATGAACCGTTATCGGGCTTATACTTATGGATGTCGGTTTAAAGAACCGAACAACAGCATCTTCCGGGTGATTGTACTAAAACAGGTCAAGAATAAGAATGAGAATAAAAGTGAAAATAAGACAGAAAATAAAAGCGATAGAGCTGATGCAATATAAATTATGCTAGAGAGGTTATGTTTCTCTTCCTGATGGGGCAAACTTACTTCTATACCGGAGAATTCCTGGCACTCCCGGAGAAAGGAGAATACTATGATCTGGAAATATGAAGATGGCCGTATTTATACTACCGATGAAGACGGCAGACTTATGGCAGAAGCAAATTACAGCCGCAGGAATCAGAAGGAAGTAGACATAGAGCATGTCTATGTGGATCCGAATCTGCGTGGTCAGGGTATGGCAGGGCAGACAATGGAAGCTGTTGCAAGTTATCTAAGGGAAAATGGCTTGAAGGCTACCGCATCCTGTTCCTATGCCAACACTTGGCTCCGGAAGAATGAGGATAAGTATTCTGATATTATTGTGAAGGGAATGGATACTCAGGCAGCTGCCTGCAGGATAGACGGAAAACATTGAGTATAAGTACAAAATTACTGATCATAAAATTAAGTGACAGAAATGTAAATCAAGACTGTAAACGATGAAAAAACCCGTTTACAGTCTTTTTTCGTATAGTCTGATAGAAACAGTTGACATTTATTATTATAGTGATAAAATATTCTTACTATGAGATTCATGAAACGGAGGCGTTTTTTATCAGTACAGATTTTGATTTTACATCCTACATCCATCTGGTGGATTTTCTGGGGGCCTGTTTTGGTGATAATACAGAAGTGGTATTATATGATTTCAAGGACATCAACCATTCTGTCATAGCGATACATAATGGGCACATCAGCGGGAGAACCATAGGTGCACCCTTAACTAGCTTTGCCTTATCCAAGCTAAAGGATAAGGGTAAGGAAGGACCTCCGTATTATCTGAATTATCTGGGTATGGCTAAAAATACTTCATTGAAATCCAACAGCTTTTTTATTTTGGATCGGAATGGGAAGCCGAGGGGAATGATCAGCGTAAATATTGATGTGTCGAAATATCAGCAGGCTGCAGAGCTGCTGCAGAAATTGGCATTTCTTCCGTCGGCTAAACCGGTGGAAAAAGATAATAATAACATTGAGGCATTTCACTCCTCTCCAAGAGATATGATCAATGGAATCATTAATGATGTGACAAATTCAGGTGAAATCTCTATTGAACGATTAACCGTAGAAGAGAAGATTGAAATCGTAAAGCGATTAAATTCAGACAAACTCTTTCTGATCAAAGGTGCAGTAAACGAAGTTGCAGATGCCTTAGGTATCTCAGTTGCAACCGTTTATCGATATTTAAACAAAATAAATAAAAACATGAAGGTGGATACGTATTATGTCTAAGAAAGTAATTAACGCAGCAGCAGCACCCCAGGCAATCGGACCTTATTCCCATGCAATTGATACAGGCTTAGGATTAATTTTTACTTCCGGTCAGATTCCGATAGATCCGGCAACAGGAGAATTAGTAGAGGGCGGTATCGAGGCTCAGACAGAGAGAGTCTTCCAGAATCTGAAGGCTGTCCTGGAGGAAGCCGGTTCCTCCCTGGAGAAGGTAGTAAAGGCCACCGTGTTCCTGCAGGATCTGAAGGACTTCGCAGTGATGAACGGCATCTATGGAAAATATCTTGGAACTGATTCACCGGCACGTTCCGCTGTACAAGTAGCCGGACTTCCCAAAGGATCTCTGGTTGAGATTGAAGTGATAGCTCTTAAGTAATATACTGTTTCACAGTTTTAACAATGATAATTACAAAGAACCATGGCAGGTTGTTCATTATTCCTGCTTATGGTTCTTTTTGTTTCTACTTTCTTTATACAAATTTAATAGTCCGGTTGACAAAATGTCGAAAAAGGTATACAATAATCACATGATAATAAATTATTATCAATATAATAAATAATTGACAGGAGGATAAACAAATGTCTTACGCAAAACATCCGGCTGAACCCTTTAAGATTAAGATGGTTGAGCCCTTGCACATCATAACGGAAGAAGAAAGAAAGAAGGCTTTGGAGGAGGCAGGCTATAACCCCTTCCTGCTAAAATCAAAGGATGTATACATAGATCTTTTGACAGATAGCGGAACAGGTGCCATGAGCGATAATCAGTGGGCAGGTTTAATGCTTGGTGATGAGGCATATGCCGGAAGCAAGAATTATTACAATATCTGCAATGCTGTAAAGGATATTTTTGATTATAATTATGTGGTTCCAACCCATCAGGGCAGAGGTGCGGAGCAGGTGCTGTTTCCGCTGTTAGTAAAGTCCGGCCAATATGTCTGCAGTAACTTCCACTTTGATACCACAAAGGCTCACGTGGAATTATCCGGAGCTAAGGCAAAGAATTTCCTGATCCCAGAGGCAACCGATACCGGAACATACTACGATTTTAAAGGTAATTTCAATATTCCCGCACTGGAAGCTTTCATTGAAGAAGTAGGTGCTGAGAATGTAGCCTTCTTTATCATGACGGTTACTAATAACTCCGCCGGCGGACAACCCGTATCCATGGCAAACATGAAGGAATTAAAAAGGGTTGCTGATAAATACGGCAAGATGATCGTGATCGACTCCGCACGTTTTGCAGAGAATGCAATGTTCATCAAGACGAGAGAGGCAGGTTATGAAAACACCTCTGTTAAAGATATCATTACGCAAATGTATTCCTATGCCGACATGTTAACGATGAGTGCCAAGAAGGATGCAATCGTAAACATGGGTGGTATGATTGCTATCAAAAATAACGAAGATATCTATAAGGGTGCACAGGCAAGATGCGTACCGATGGAAGGCTTCGCAACCTACGGCGGATTATCCGGAAGAGATATGGAAGCTTTAGCAAGAGGTCTCTATGAAGGTATCGACGAGGATTATCTGAACTATCGTCTGGGACAGGTAAAGTATCTTGGTGATAAGCTGATGGAAATCGGTGTTCCGATCCAATATCCTACCGGCGGACATGCGGTATTCGTGGATGCAAGAAAGATCCTTCCGAATATCCCCGGCGATCAGTTCCCTGCACAGGCACTTTGTAATGCTCTTTATTTAGCTTCCGGCGTTCGTGCGGTAGAAATCGGTTCCTTCCTGCTGGGAAGAAATCCTCTGACCGGAATCCAGGAGCCCGCTCCTCTGGAATTAGTAAGATTAACAATTCCGAGAAGAGTTTATACTCAGAGCCATATGGACGAGATCGTGGAAGGCTTCAGAAGGGTAATGGAGAATAAGGATAAGCTTGTAGGACTTACCTTTGATTATGAGCCCCCTGTATTAAGACATTTCTTGGCAAGACTTAGACCTCTTGACAAGTAAAGATAACTAGTTTAAAACAAACAATTCCACTTATGGGGAGGTACATTCATGAGAGAAAATTGGCAAAGCAGAAAAGGGTTTATCTTTGCCGCAGCGGGAGCTGCAATCGGTTTGGGTAATCTGTGGAGATTCCCATTCCAGGCTTATAAGAACGGTGGAGGAGCATTCCTGCTTCCTTACTTTGTAGCCTTGATTACCTGTGCAATTCCATTAATGATAATGGAATATGCTTATGGACGTAAAATTCGCGGAGGATCCGTTAAGGCCTTCGCAAACCTGAAGAAGAAGCTGGAAGTCATCGGCTGGGTTCAGGTTATGGTTCCAATTGTTGTAATGATGTATTATTGTGCGATTATCGGTGTGTCGGTCGTCTTCATGGTCTACTCCCTGGGACATGCCTTTGGTATCGTAAACTGGCTCTCTGATCCGGGACCTGTCATGGGAATGGTTACCGGAAGTGCAGATAATGCACTGGATTTAGGAGCCGGTATCAGTATCTACATTCTGGTGTCCATTATCGTTGTTTGGTTAGCAAACTGGTTAATCGTCAGAAAGGGTATCTCCGGCGGTATTGAGAAAATGTCCAACATTTTTACACCGATGTTAATGGTATTAATGCTGGTATTCATGATTAACGCCATCCGTCTGAACGGTTCCAGTGTTGGTCTGGAAGCATTGTTCAAACCTGATTTCTCCAAGATCATGGAGCCCGGTATCTGGGTATCTGCTTATGCACAGGTATTCTTCTCCACAACCCTGGCAGTTGGCGTTATGATTGCATATGGCTCTTATCTGCATGAGAAGGCGGATGTTGTTAACAGTGCGATCATCACCGTATTTGCTAACTCCAGCTTTGACCTGATTGCAGGCGTACTGGTATTTTCCACCTTAGGTTATTTGGTAACCAACATGGGAGTTGAATTCACCTCCTTCGGAACCGGAGCAGGTGTTGCCTTTATCGCATTCCCGATCGCGATTTCAACTATGTCCAGCAATATCATGGTTCAGGGTCTGTTAGGCTTCGTATTCTTCTTCTGCTTATTTATCGCAGGTATATCCTCCAGTATCTCCATGCTGGAATCCTTTGCGACAGCTGCCCTCGATAAGTTCAATATTCCGAGAAAGAAGCTGGTGAATATCATCTCCATCGTAGGCTTTGCAGGAAGTGCATGCTTCGCAAGCTATGCAGGCTTTAACTACATTCTTGACATCGTTGACGGCTATGTGGGTAACATCATCATCGCAGGCTTAGGTCTGGTAGAGGTTATTGCCATCAGCTATATCTACGGAACTAAGGAGCTTAGAAAAGAAGCAAACGAATACTCTGACTTCAAGGTCGGCAAATGGTGGGATTACCTGCTGCGTTACTTCACACCTTTACTGTTAGGTGCAGTGGTTGTTACAAACATCTTCAATATTATTACCGGTTTAGGAGATATGGACCGGGTTGGGGTTATTTCCAACATCATCTTCGGCTGGGGAACAGTTGTTATCATGATCGGTGCATCCATCGTGTTCTATAAGAGAAAATGGACTGCGAATGCACAATAATTAATGGAGGGTTAGCATATGTCAACTAGCGCAATCATCATGATGGTGGTCGGATTAGGTACAGTTTGGGGCGGTGTAGTCGTAACGGTTTTAATCGCTCTAGGCGTAGAGAAGAAAAATAAATTAAAAGCTTCAAAATAGAATAGTTTAAATTGGAAAAAGGGTATTTTAAGTGTAAAGATTGCACTCAGGATACCCTTTTTCTATTCTTATATAGTAATTACATAGAAGCTCACCAATCAGCTCTTATGAGTGAATACCGAATGTACGTTAAAATCCGATGTCAGGAGGATGATATTATGATCTATGAGGTGATACCACTTCGGGAGGGAATAACCGATGCAACCTTAACTAGCTATGTACCGGAGCCCGTGGAAGGACCTGCAGAATTGCGGGAAAGACCTGCTGTTATTATATGCCCCGGTGGGGCCTATATGGGTATTACGGAGAAGGAAGCAGAGCCTGTTGCGATTAGGTTTTTAGCTGAAGGCTTCTGTGCTTTTGTACTAAGATATTCCGTTGGTACGGGAATGGCAAGGTTCCCTTCCCCATTTATCGATGCAGCAACAGCTGTGATGCTGGTACGTGAGAATGCAGGAAGATGGGGGATTCATCCCGATAAAATATGTATCGGCGGTTTCTCAACCGGAGGGCATGTAGCAGCAGTTCTGGCAGCAACCTGGCAGGAGGAATATCTTTCAAAAGCATTGAAGAAGGATTCTGCCTGGTTTAAACCGAATGCATTGCTGCTGGGCTATCCACTCCTTGACCTAGGCAGGTTCCTTCTGAATCATAGGGGCAATACCACAGAACTTAATACACTGATTACGATGATGCTTCAAATTATCCTTGGGTCGGATCATCCGGAGACGGTTTCACTTGAGGAGTGGAATGTGGCGAACAGGGTTACCTCCCACATGCCTCCAACCTTTCTATGGATAACTTCCGAGGATCAGCTGGTTTCAGCCGAGGATTATATGAACTTTATCAGGACGTTATCAGACAAACAGATTCCCTATGAGTTCCATGTCTTTGAGAAAGGACCCCATGGGATTTCTCTTGGAGACAGGATAGTAGGCTATTATGATGAAGCTCTGAGAAGACTGGGGAATACACCCGGCTGGACGGAACTGTTCTCTTCTTGGATCAGTCAACAATTGTATAAATAAAGTGGTATTATCGGAAAAAATGTTAAGTTGTTAAGTAATTAATATGGACTATCCATAATTATTGTGATATTATGGGAATATAAACCATAATTATTACAAAATAAATACAGTTTGTGTTTTACAGAGGATGAAGGATGAATAAGAATACGGAAGAGAAGCTAATAATTATTAAGGATACGACAAACGCAAAGCTTACCGGCTATGGTGTTTCGTTACTTTTATGTTCGGCTGCGTATCTTGCTTTTTATTTTCTCATTGTCAGACTGTCCACTGATAAGGAGAATGCTTGGCTGTACTTTCGTGATGATTTCAGAATCTATAAAAGCGCCATTAGTGGAGTTATTTCTCAGATTTTAATCTTAATTTCCGTTCTTATTGTTCTTAATCCCATCAAGCAAAGTACCTTAATTGCCGTGTTATTAAATGTATTCATGGCATACGGAGCCATATCCGGTATGATAGTAAGTCATAATCTGGATGCATTGGCCGGAGTCGCTTCACCGATCAGCGCCGTCATAGTCGTGCTGATTATCTCAAAATATGGCAAAAGTCTGAGAAAACAGATCCGTAAGATAACCAGATATAATGAGATGATGAAGGAAAATGATGAAAGGCTTCATCAGCTTGCCTATTATGATATCCTCACCGAGCTTCCGAACCGTAAAATGATATTGGATCAGATGGAAATAATGGTGTCCCCGGAAGGTTCCGAGGCGAAGGGGTTTACCTATGTACTGATTGACTTGGACAATTTCAAAAAGATCAATGATACGGCAGGGCACAGCGTCGGAGATCATATACTGAAGCAGATTGCAGAACGTTGGCTGGAGATTACCTATCAAGGAGATATCTTAGGCAGGGTCGGAGGAGATGAGTTCTTACTCTTAATTCCCAGAAATCTGAATACAGAGGAACTGGAAGCTTATCTAAGTACCTTCAAAGCAGTACTTTCGAAGGCAATTACAGTGAATCATAAGGATTACGGGATATCTGCCAGTTTTGGCGTAACCAGATATCCGGAGGATGGCTCTAATCCGATTGAGCTATTAAAGAATGCCGATATCGCACTATATAAAGCAAAAAATTCAGGTAAAAACAGTATCTTATACTTCAGTAAGGAGATGCAGAAGGAAATTACTCAGAAGATTAAGCTAGAAGAAGGGCTGCAGTCCTCCATTCGGAATCGGGAGCTTTATATGGTATTCCAACCATTATATCGATGCGGAACGAATAAACTAAGAGGGTTCGAGGCTCTGGCAAGATGGAGATATCCTGAATTAGGGCTAGTCAGTCCCGCTCAGTTTATACCGATTGCAGAAGAAACCGGCATCATCATTGATATGGGAAAATGGATCATAAAGTCTGTTCTGACTAAATTCAAGGAGCTTCAGAAAGCTTATGATATCAATACGATCGTGTCCATCAATATTTCGGTTGTTCAGCTGGCAGAACCAGATTTTGTTCCAATGATACAAGAAATCATATCAGAGACCGGTTTCGATAGCCGATTCCTGGAGCTGGAAATAACGGAGTCAGTTCTGATTTCCTATCCGGAGAAGATGATCGTGGTTATTAACCAATTGAGAGAAATGGGCATACGGATTGCGCTGGATGACTTTGGAACAGGCTATGCTTCCCTTAGTAATCTGCAGTTGCTTCCGATTAATATTCTGAAGATAGATAAAAGCTTTATTGATAAGATTACGGACAAGCACGATATGAATCAGATTGTCGGAAACATCATCTCCCTCGCACACCAGTTGGGTATGGAAGTGGTTGCTGAAGGAGTCGAGACGGAGGAACAGCTGGAATATCTGAAAAACCATGATTGTGATTACATACAGGGCTTTCTGCTCTCCAGACCGATCGAAGAGGAGCAGATCATTCCGTGTCTTATGCAGACATTTCCTAACTGATCAGTCCCTTCAGTAATATTTGCTTAGGATGTAGATCAAGTATGATATTTTACTTGTCAGTTAAAACAAAGGGATATTCTTCTGATGGTAATATACGTCAGAGGGAATATCCCTTTTATAAACAATTATAGTTGTGGTTAAGATTACAATCCGGGACTTACAAATTCTGCAGTAACGATAGCTTCAATCTGCTTTGTTCCGGGCTCGATCGGTGTAGCTGCTAATTCCCCACGGGCTGCAAAGGGCTGCTGGAAGGGGATAGGGGCGGAGGTGTTTTCTGTAATACTGATTAACAGAGGGTCTTCGGAAATCCCCAGGTTTAAGGTAATTGACTTTGCCTTTTGCATCGCATTCATAATAGCAAGATTTAAAGCCTGCTGATAATAAAAATCAGGCTCCGATACCTCAAAAGAAACAAAATCCACCACATTTGCCCCATTCGCTACGGCGTTATCTATGATGGTTCCGACCATATCCAACTGATCTGTCCTTATTTCTAAGATATTTCTGACAGAATAACCACGATCGATTCTGGTTCCGTCCTCATATTCATATAGCTTATCTATAAGGTACTGATGGGTCTTAATATCCGTTACTCCCAATTGCTGCAAGCCCTCAAGGATTGCCTGGCTGATGGCTGCATTCTGACTCTGCGCTTCGGCAAGATTCTTGCCTTCCGTGCTGACACCCAGCCTAAGTACAGCCAGATCAGGGAAGGTGGTTACCTGTCCCCTTCCAGTCAATGTCATGCATTGATTATGAAACTGATCATAAAAGGTTGCCATAATGTTACTCCTAAATCATCTCATTGTATTATATGTATGAAACAGGAGTTCAAGACTGTAAACTTAACTGGATTGAAGCTTAAGGATATTATCATAAGTGGGAGGATTCAAAGGAAGAGGAAAGCTGGTGCAGGCACAGGCTGCCGTTGCCGCCGCAAAGCGAACCAATGAGTCATCATCCATCTGCTTCCATAGACCATAGACGCAGCCAGCCTTAAAGCTGTCACCAGCTCCCAGGGTACTAACAACCTGGATAGGATAAGGCTTGAAGAATTTAGGTGCTGACCCTTTTCTGCCATACATAATTTCCTTGGCACCCAGTGTGAAGATAACCAAGCCGTCCGTATGACCGGTATATTCCATGAACAACTCCAGCCGGTCCCGGTCCTTGAAATTCGGTTTCAGAAATTCATTGGACAGGATATTGACTGAGGAATATTGATGGCATTCGCTCTCATAGCTGCAATCAATCGTAACATAAGGAATACGGTTCTCCCTGCAGATGCGTACCACATGGTCCGTCTGTTCCATAAACCAGGGATCCAGACCTACGACATCGGAAAGAAGGATAGCAGCTTCCTCCGGTTCGTTCCATCGCTTCAGACCATTCGAATAATAGTCACGAAAGGTCCCGAAAGGTGTTCTGGTATTCTGATCAATCAAAACATAATCCTCCAGACCGTCAAAGCTTGTATCCAGACAAAGATGTGAGAGATCAACCGTCTTATCCTTATAAAAATCAAGAATCTGAGGATAGGTTCTATTTCCCATAAAGGTTCCGTCCATCGCAACACGACAGCCGAGGCTGGCAAGTACTGTGGCGCAGGTTCCGGTTTCCCCGCCTGGCAGGATATACTTCTTATCTATTTCTGCGTAGGTATCCGGCTCAGGGTAGCGGTCCTTTAATAAGAAACTGTTGGTGATCAGGATCATTCCGTAAAGATATGCATCATACTTATTCATATAAGTCCTCCCTTATTACATGCTTAATGAATGCCTGCTTGTTTGGTTATCATTTATTTTACTATTATCTGGAAGCTTAAGCAAGAAGAAATGTCAACCGGAATCTGTCCGGTAGGAAGAATGTGATATTTCCGGTTGCCTATCGGAAGCGTTTCTGGTAGTATGGAATAAATTGTTGGAGGTTTTATATGAATACATTTTTGTTTGATCTTGACGGGACATTACTGCCGATGGATCAGGATGCTTTTATGGAGGCCTATTTCCATGCCTTATCCCTGAAGATGTTACCCTACTGACTTGAGCCTAAGAAGCTGATCCAATCAGTCTGGACCGGTACGAAAGCCATGATTGAGAATGATGGTTCCATGACGAATGAACACCGTTTCTGGAGTACCTTTACCGGCAGAGAAGGAGAAGAGATGCGGAGGCTGGAGCCTGTATTTGAAGATTTCTATAAGAATGAATTTATTGCAGCCAAGAAGGCTACTTTCCATAATCCTGAGGCACAGAGCTGCATCCGGCTTTTAAAGGAGAAGGGATACCGTGTTGTTCTTGCTACGAATCCGCTGTTTCCCAGGATTGCTACCCTGAACCGGATGAAATGGGCCGGTCTTCAGGAAGAGGATTTCGAATTAATTACAACCTATGAGAACAGCTCCTATTGTAAACCTAACAGGGAGTATTATCGTGCAATTCTTAAGGAAATCGGCAAGGAACCCTCGGAATGCATCATGGTGGGCAATGATATTCAGGATGATATGTGCGCTTCCGAGCTCGGAATGGAAACCTATCTGCTGATGGATTGCATCATTAAAAAGGACGGAGCTGATATCTCCTGTTACCGTCAGGGTGTTTTTAAGGAGCTGGCGGAATATATCCGTAATCTTCCGAACTTAAATAGATAAATAGATAAATGCAAGTTGGACGAATCGGTAAAACTGTTCGTTTATAGATAGAAAACGCCCCTTCCGGCATCCGGTAACTGGCTGTAACGGAACGGGCGTTATTTGTAAATCCACCTAAGAGATACGATAAAAATAAGGAAGCAGGGCAACCCAAATTAGATGGGTAAGATTTACCAGCACATAAATAAACAGGGATATGTTAATTCCGATATTCGTTGCCTTCATTTGAGAACCATCGGACTGGCATATTCTCCGATAGAGATAGTAAAGCAGGATTGCCGGCAGAACAATCTTTAACAGGATACTGGCAACCGGAGACTGTACCGCATTGACCATAAAGATATTGACTTCTGAGAAGAAGCCGGTTTGCAGCAGAACAAGGGTAAAAATAATATCGGTAACATTCAATAGGTATAATATGATCAGTTTTTTTCGAATGGTAATCAGCTCATAGTTTTTTATAAAAGTAATCATCTGGCGCACCTCCTAATGGGAGTATTGCCAGCGTATGGTAATATATTCCTTTCATAGAGTATTTTATACTATATCGTACCATAATCGATTCTTAGTGCATTAAAGGAGTTGAATACATCGAGTATTCCATAACCCCAATCCCTGTTTGGATAAGTAAGAATCGGATTTCTTACGGCTCCCCGGATCAGATAATTTTTTAGTTCCAGTGTATCCATCCTGGGTTGATTCCCCTTCACAATACTCCATTCCAGAATAATGGCCGCAATACCGGCTGTATGAGCTGCTGCCGGAGAAGTTCCAGTATAGGAAACAAACTCCTTACGGTTGTTCGGAGCAATGTAATTCACACCCGGAGCTGCCAGCTCCGGTTTTATGCTACGGCTCCGGGTATAGCCCCGGCTGGCACCCACAAACAGATTTTTGTTCACCGGATTATAGGCTGTAATAGCAATCGGCAGTTCGGCGGTGGAAGGGGCTAAAACTGTCATATTGATCGTAGGTTGGACGAAATGGGTCCCGTCTGTGATCATATTTCCCATTGGCAGCCAGATATGGAAGGAGAGAGGCAGGTCACCCTGTCCGTATACATGGAAGGTCCAAATGCCTGAAGTAACATTACGAAATCGTAGCAGGATTAACTGATCTCCGGTTCCGGACTCAGAAAGCAGATAGTCGAGATTGATTATGGTACGTTCGAAGGTAAAACTGATCTCTCTGCTCACACGCAGGCTTGGCGCAATCCGGGTGATATATTCCCCATTCGGTGACAGGATATCAATCGAATAAATACCGGGGGAATCTCCCCACAATTCCATCGAAAAGCCGATTTCACCCTCGCCGACAGTCAGTTCAACTGAATGATATCCAATCGCAGGATCTATGCTTCCTTGATAATGCCTTCCCCGATTCCCTTCATTACCGACAGAGGTTATGACCGCAATTCCGGGATAATCAGCAATGATATTCAGTAATCTCGAGAGAGCAGAACGTCCATCATGGGATCCCTGAGAGGTTCCGATGCCAAAGCATAGGATCAGCGGGCGGACTAGCTCCCTGGACAGCAAAAGGCAGTATTGGATTCCCCACATGATGTGGTTCTCCTGATAGCAGTCGATGTTTTCGGGTACGACATAGAATTCCCTAAGATATGGTTTGGCCTGTCTGAGCTTAACTATGATCAGCTCACAATCCGGTGCCACTCCGGAGAAGTTCTCTGCAGGTAATTCGTTTCCTGCTGCGATGGCTGCCATCATGGTCCCGTGTCCATTCTCATCCAGGCTGGGTACTATTTCCAAGGGATTCTCCGAGGCTAGTGCCTGATTAATCTGCTCGGAACGGTATTCTGTTCCAAAGGCCGAATGATAGGGGTGCTGGTCGGAGATAATGGTCTGGTCCCATATGGCAGCGATCTTCGTGGTTCCATCAGCTTTAAGGAAGACCGGATTCGTGTAGTCTATACCGGTATCAATAATTCCAATCAAGGTTCCTGCCCCTCTGAAATTCAATCTTGGTACCTGACGCAGTTCACTCACCCCTGAGGCATCCAGGCTTACCTCACTGGTCAGACCATAAAGCTTCGGCAGGACGGAATAGCCGAAGGTACTGACAGTTTTCATATTGAATCGAGATAATGGAACATGTACCTCAGCAAAAAACGGATTTATTTTATTTATTATAAAGTCCTTGTAGTTCTCAAGTATCGAGGGATTATATAGGTAATGAACGATTAAGTCAGCAGATTCCTCCTGAAGCATCAGGCACCTCCTATCGATAAGCTGATCCGTAAGCTGTCAAATACATCATAAATATCAAGAATTCCGAAGCCCCAGTCCCTGTTTGGGTAAACGATATCTGCGCTCCTTCTTGCACCGCGTATCATCAGCTTCTTCATCTCTACCGTACTCATTCCGGGCAGATTACCCTTTACAATTCCCCATTCCAGAAGCATAGCTGCTACTCCTGCTGTATGAGCTGCCGCAACACTGGTACCGGTATATTCCACAAAAGTTTGATCCGGGGCAGGACCCACGACATTCACACCGGGAGCGGCTAAGCTGGGGTCAATATCTCCGACTCTGCTATATCCTCTGCTTGCCTCCGAATATAGGCTGTCAGAGGATGGATCATAAGCGGTCATGGTAATTGGTATCAGGGTACAAGCAAGGGTCAATAAAGTGGTATATGGATCCGGCCGTATGAAATAGGTCCGATCTGAGATAAAACCCTCCATCGGAAGCCATATATGAAAGCCCAACTTGATATCTCCACGCTCATATACATTAATTCTCCAGATACCTGTTGCCGGATGATCGAAACGGAACAGAATCAGCTGATCACCGCTCTGGGATTCAAACATCTGATAATCCAAATGGATAATCGTAGTTTCAAAAATAAAGGTTATTTCCTGATACTCATCTCTGCCGGTCTGAGATCTTGGGACGTATTCACCGGAGGGTGACAGAATATCAACAGAATAAAGGCTTGGGTTGTATCCCCACAGTTCCATGGAAAAGCCGGTTTCATTTTCTCCGACATTCAGCTCAACCGTATCATAACCGGTGGTTGTATTGATGTTGCCGAAATAATGCCTTCTGGCAAGACCTTCATTACCGGCGGCTATGATAACAGCAATCCCGGGAGTTTCTGCTAATTCGGATAAATAGGTACTTAAGGTACCTCGGCCGTCGTGGGAGCTCTGTGAGGTATCAACGGCAATGCAAATAGCCATAGGCTTATGTTCCCTGCCATAGACGCTGATTAAATAGTTCATGCCAAAAGCGATATCATTTTCCTGATAGCCCAAAGCCTCCTCCGGAATAAAGAAGAAATTCTTCAGGTATTTCTTTGCCGGCTTTAATTTCACAATAACAAACTCCGCATCGGTAGCGATTCCATAGAAGCCGCTTTCAGGGACCTCACCTCCTCCGGCAATGCCTGCTACCATGGTGCCATGACCATTAACGTCGGTTGTTGGTACAATATCATAAGGGTTTTCACTCTGCAGAGCCAGATTGATCTGTTCCCTGGTGTATTCGGTTCCATAATAAAATCCATCAGGCGGATGGTCACTCACTATGGTTTGATCCCAGATGGAGCTGATTCTCGTTGTTCCGTCCGCATAACGGAAAATAGGATTCGTATAATCGATTCCCGTATCGATGATGCCAATCAGAACGCCCTGTCCACGCAGCCCAAAGTTTGGTATATTCCTTAATCTCGGTATCCCGGAGGCTTCCAGCGAGGCTTGACTGACCGGTCCCAGAATCGAGGGCATAACACCATAACCAAGCTCCTGTATGGTACGGTTTGTAATCTGCTCCACGGGAACATGTACAACATTCAATAAGAAGTTGATCGGCCTTATGGTAGCTCCCGGAAATAACGAGGAAATCGGAACTCCTGCAAATTCTATCAGTAAATCGGCATATTCTTCGCTGATGATAGGGTTCACATTCTCAGTTGTCATAATTACCTCTATTTGGTTGTTATTATAAATATATTGCAGCGAGGTAAGTATGATACAAATTTTCTGATTTCCGATGAATACTTATTTCCCAGGAATACAGTTCTATTTGAAGTTCGGGTAGACGAAAGAAGGACAAATGGATATAATGAAAGAAAC
>JAEZJW010000174.1 GCA_023415595.1 Bacillota bacterium | reverse complement strand
AATTGCTCAGGTTAAGAATGGTGGTTCCCAGGGCGCTGATATTAAGCCTGAAGCCTTCCATAGATCTGGGAATGACATCAGGATTCTTTATGAACCTTTTCAACTGCGCTGATATATTATCGGCTACCGCTGCTTCAGAACCCTTCTGACCTGTTAATTCCTTCATCTGGCTGATGATACTGTCCAGGTATTGTGTTTCCTGCTCCATGGCTACCATAACATCCGGATACACCTGATCGATATGGTAATCACGGTACGGGTCGGGCTTGCTGCCTGTTACGACTAACATCTTACGGTAGATCGCATTCAGACGGTTCACACTGTCTTCAATCTGGCCCAGGATATTACCCAGGTCTCCCAGTGTTACCTCCAGACGGATCAAATGCTTTCCCTTCGTCAGGGGTACCTGGCACGGGTTACCCTCAGCATCTGTCAGAGTGGTCAGATCCCAGCCGGTGCTGTATCTGAACTCCAACGCAGCTGCCTCTTCAAACGGCGTTACACCGTCGATCGTCAGGTTACGGGAGGATACCACTCCTCGGTTGTAATTCTGTCTGGCCTTGAACGAGATATTATATAGTCCATCCTCAGGCACTTCTGCTTCCCACTCGATCCACTGCCCTGCTACTCTCCAGGCAGCGCCTCCGATGGCATTCAGCTTGATCTTCGCAGCACTGTAAGGCTCCGTATTGGAGGAGGCACGGTCAAAGATCGCGTAAAGGGTGGGGGAGGATCTGAACACTGCATCTTCTCCCTGTATCTTATTATTAAAGTTCATATCTGTATTCTGATATGCATTTAAATCAACATTGCTTATGTAATCCTGGTAGTTTGCCAGCTCTGTCTTCTGCCCCACCACCAGATTAGTAATAGCGAACGGCTCATTGGTTGCCTCAAGCCGGATAACATTCTCACCCTGTTCAAAATAGAACAGATAGGGTTCTACCACATATCCCAGGTAATCCTTTATATAGGTGCTCTGCCATTTTGGAGCTTCCATCTGGGATGGGCGGATCTCATTCCCTCTGTTATCCACTCTTTTCTCGCCATTGTTAGCCCACACTCTGGTGAATGCCAGATTGTCGGCTCCTCGGAAAGGAACTTCGCCGTTAATATACAGGGCTCTCTCAATGTCAATGCCCTTAGCCTTGATCGGGAAATAGTCAAAGGAAATATTATATAAGCCGGCTTCCGGAACAGTAACAGTCCATTCAACGAAGCCTCCCTCCTGTGATACCAGTACATTCTTCTTCCCCTCAAACTCCTCGTACTTCTCCGCCTGATCAGCAGAGGAATAGTTAAGGACGTCTACAGCAATCTGACCTTCCGGTCTGATGGCATCCTTATGGTTCTCTAGATAAGCAGTATAGGTATCCTCCCTACCAATGTCTCCTTTCGATTCTGCTGCATTAACACTCGCCTCTTCTCCCCCCCTGGAGTCAAAGCGGTCATTCATGATCTTGACGTAAATCGAATATCCTACGACAGCCATGACAAGAATGAGTACGATGTAAAAGCTTTTCTTTTTAAAAATCGACATCATTGACATAACAGGTTCCTTCCTTCTTTGTACATATTGCATATATTTTGTTTATAAGTTCTGGATTTTCATGCCATATTACTAGTTTATCTTATTTTCGTCAATTTGACTTATCAAAGCTTGCTATATTCCTATCATCTGTTGCGATTATGAGGTTAAAAATGGTGTATATAGTATTTCTTGTTACTATTTATAGATAATATGTTTACAAACGCAACGGGATGTATTAAAATGAATTTAGTGAAAATTGTGATAATAATCGTAGATATACTCCTTGTTTTTATGTACGTTTTACATAAGTTTCGTAAAATATCCCGTACTTTTTATAGCCAGGTATAATAGCAATATTTACGAAATATAATTTATATGACAGCAAAATTTGATAAATCACTGTCATTGTGTATTTTGCACAAGATTCAACGCTTCATAATGATTATTATAGTTCACAGTGCTTCTATTGTAAACCAAATATATACAGTCTGATATCGAGTATCACAAGAAAGGTATGGTTTTGCAATAATGAGAATATTGGACGGAATCTATGAGAAAGTGGATTATGAGAACAATTCAGCCATTCTGCTTCATATTAATCATGAGACGGATAACTACTCAATCCATTGGCATACTGCTATTGAATTAATTATGCCGGTTACGAATTTTTATACTGTAACAATCGGTAAGACCTCTTACCGTCTGTTGGAAGGAGAGATCCTGGTGATTCCTCCCGGAGAACTGCATGAGCTGATAGCACCGGCTGAAGGAGTAAGAAGAATTCTTCTCTTTGACTTCTCCTTAATCAGTAATCTCAGGGGCTTTTCTAATATTGCATCCGTTCTGAACCAGCCCAGACTGATTAACGAAGCAACCGCACCGGAAATCCTGCCACAGCTTCAAAGTCTTTTTGATGAGATTACTTCTGAATATAACAGCAAGAATACCCTGAGAGAAGCCGCAATCTATGCTTTGATTATCCAGATGTTTGTTTTGTTGGGAAGGAAGTATATGAGTACCGGGAATATGTTCCCCGATGTGAAGGTAAATAAGCAGAAGGAATATATCGAGAAGTTTAATCTGATCTTCGAGTACATAAATAATAATTTTATGGAGGATATCTCCCTGGAAGCGATTGCAGATGTGGCTGGCTTCAGCAAATTCCATTTTTCAAGGCTGTTTAAACAGTTTACGGATATCTCCTTTTATGATTACCTGAACCAGCGCCGCGTGAAGGAGGCCGAAAAATATCTGCTTAACCCAAGCCTTTCTATCACGGAAATCGCCCTAAGATCGGGATTCTCAAGTATCTCGACCTTTAACAGGGTTTTCAAAAGCTTTAAGGAATGCACACCGACGGAGTTTAAGAATCTGTACCGTCGCCGTAACCGCCCATGATTCTCAGTAAGAGCACAGTACTTTATTAGAAAAGTAATGCCGGATAAGAAAACAAAACGAATCAGTTTTTGTTTTCTTATCCGGCATTTATTATACCTATACGCTCCCGTCGGGATGTCTTGTGAAGAGCATGAGCCAAAGCTTAGGCGTTATTCTTACGTATTCTTATAATAGATCCAATCGAAGTCGGCAATGTTAGTGCTCTCCTCACCGTTGGAGGAACAGTACAGCCCCATTGTGTTCCCCACGAAGCCCCCTGCCACATCCGTACTTAGAATCCTGGCATTGACACCTGCTTTTACGATATGATAGCTCTTGCCGTCATAGCTGTAGGAGAATCTAAGATCCTGCTTTTCCGCAATGATACGAAGCCTGACTTCATGGCTTTCCCTGCTGAGGTCCTCGATTGGAACCTGGGCCAGAACCTCTTCCTCCCCTTTCGTGCACTGTATTACCTGAAGGACATTGACTCCCTCTCTGACGGTACTGACATAACGGTAATGATATTCGTTGCTTTGCAGCAGTACAATCCCTGCTTCCTCTTCGCCGTTCTCAGGCTTAAACTCCATCTCTGCTTCAAGCACAAAGCTCATCCCGGTTTGCCGTATTCCCACAAAGCTGGGACTCGTAAGCTCTGTCAGCTTTTCGGGGGCAAGCTTTAGCCTGAGATACCCCTTACGTTCCGACAGACTGTAATTTTCTTGCTCTGGATTGCGGAGAAAAACGAAATGGTAAGGTAGCTGATCCAGGTCAAAGTCCTCTTTCTCAGGCAGCAGTCTTCCTTCATACGGGGGCAGCTCCGGCCCTTTCACCGTTGGCTCCAATAAGCCAATCCCTTTATTAATAACAGGCCATCCTCTTTCCCAGGTAACCGGAACCAGGAAGGTCTCCCTCCCCAGGTTACGGTAATAACCCCCGTAAGGCCGTGAGGCCAGGACAACCATATACCATTCTCCGTTCTGTGTCTCTACCAGATCTCCATGTCCGACATTAACGATCGGATAATCATACCCCAGATGTCTGTGGGTCAGTATCGGATTAGCTTTATAACCTGTAAAGGGTTCTCTTAAGCTGGTACCCGAGGCTACCGTCACTGCGTGTTCATGAGCAGTACCCGCTTCGGCAATCAGCAAATAATATCTCCCATCCTTCTTATATAGGTGGGGACCCTCGGGCCAGACCACCTCTCTTAAGGCTCCATGCCAAAGGGCATAGGATTCTCCTACCAGCTTCATCGTGTTAAGATCCAGCTCCTGCGCCCATATTTCATTATCGCCGAAATACTTTCCGCCCTCCCGGCGTTCTTTGGTTCCTGTATAATAGCATTTGCCGTCATCATCAAAGAAGAGGGACGGATCTATCCCATATGCGCCCTCGATATAATGCGGATTCGACCAGGGTCCTTCCGGGTTCTTAGCGGTAACGATAAAATTACCCCCATGAGTAACATTGGTCGTAATCATATAGAAGGTTCCCTCGTGATAACGGATTGTCGGTGCGAATATTCCTCCGGAATGTCCTGCTCCTTCCAGGTTCAGCTGCTCCTTCCTATTAAGGATATTGCCAATCTGGTTCCAATGAATCAGATCCCTGCTGTGGAATATCGGAACACCCGGAAAATATGCGAAGGTTGAAGTTACCAAATAATAATCCTCCCCAACTCTGCAGACGGAAGGATCCGGATAAAAACCCGGCAAAATCGGATTAGATACTCTCTCTCCCATAGCTGTTCCTCCAATATAACTGATTGCTTCATTATATTATTAACTATCCCGGTAATCTTAACATAATTTTCAGGAAAACACCAGTCTGATCTTTATTTCTCCGCAAGTTCATCCCGGTTGTGCATATGATATAGCATAAGCCTAATCCTACTTAAGGCAGGTGACTCATATGCAGCTGCATTGGAACTACGAGCCGTTTATTTCCTTCGATGAATTTTTGCTATACCACAATGCCGTCTCACACCGTTCAGATTCCATCAACTACCATCCGGTTGCAGTTGCGAAAAGGCACGAAATCGGCATCAGATACCGATATCTTTGCACAGTTAATCCGAAAGACTTTCCCGGTGGTCCTTCCCGGTTTGTTATTATAGAAATCTATAAGCCCGAGCAGAGTATGCCCTATGTGACCAAATTCATTTCCCTGCCAAGCGATCTCCCGGTTTGAAGAGCTGACAAATAGATTTAGTGCTGATAAAATGCTATGTAATTTCCTGCTGAACAAAAAGGAATCCGGGGAAGAGCATATCGCTGTTCCGCCAGATTCCTGATCTCAGACTATTCTTTACAAGATACCAATGTTTAATAATTATTATTTATGTACTCAGCCGCTTTTCTTACCATATCCTGATGAGCTTTCTTAATTGCATTTGTGTTATGGTTTCGGCTATTCTTGAAATGCAGGTCCATCACTCCGTTTACTCCGTTATTTTTTACCGTATCCAGGTTACAACCTCTGCCATAACCGCCGCTTCTGCCGCTTACATAGGCTTCTGCCGGTTGCGAATCCCTGCCCGCATGAGGCATTGCGGATAAAGAACCTGCCAGGACATAACCGTCTACCTTTACAACGACTGCTCTCCTGGTCCAAGTCCAACCACCCCAAATGTCTTTTATGATATTCGCATCTTCCCTGGTTAACGGTTCAACATCGGCATGATTCGTACCATATGTTCTTTTCAGATAGAAGGTCCTTCCGGTATTAACATCCATTACCTCTGCCACATCTCCCCGGTCAAAAATATACTGAACCTCTTTAAACCAGTCCAAAGCTCCCATTTTGTCAGGATCCGTAACAGATACTGTCTCAGAGCTGAGACTCATCAAGGATGCTTCTGCTTTTTTCTCACTTTTCGTATTACCGTACAATGCGCTTTTCGTCTTCTTACCGACTACTCCATCCGGAGTAATACCATTGTCCTTCTGGAACTTCTTCACCGCACTGACAGTGATTGTTCCATAATAGCCTGTTGATTTAGGATATGTAAAATAACCCAATTCTTTTAGAGTCTCCTGTACTATCTTCACTTCGGAGCCGCTGGAACCCTTCCTCAATGCCGCTAATGCACTCGAGGGAGTAAAGGCCATGGTCGCTGCCATACAGATTGTTGCTATACGAATTAAGTTTTTCTTTTTCATTATGTAATCTCCTGTAGTAATATCTTGTCGTATTTTGGTGCTAGGATTAGCATAGGGTTATTGTATTACATATTTATTACTATGTCAATGCTTTATTTAACAATTCTGTAACATTTAGTTTACATACTTGTAATAAATGGTAAGTGTGGTCCAGCTTCGCTGTACACACGGCATAAAAAAACTTCCATAAGCAGTTAACGCTTATGGAAGCCATCTCTTGTCAAACCATATCCTTTGAGTTTTCGTTACTTCTTAATATAAGTTAATACACAGGCTCCGGGTCCTACATGGGTACCGACAACACAACCTACCGGAAACATTCTCATATCCTTTAAGCCGTATTTCTCCTTTAATTTATCCTGCAGGATGATACAGGCACTGTCTTCTGCAGTGAAGCCAAGATTAACCGGATAGTCCCGGTCTATCTCGCCATACTCATCCACTGTATCAAGGATCTTGGCAATCCCTTTATTTACTCCCCGTTCCTTACCAACAACACCAATTACTCCATCCTTTACGGTTATGACCGGTTTGAACTTCAGTAGGGAGCCTAAGATGGCTGAGGATTTGGACAGGCGTCCACCCTTATGAAGGTATTCCAGTGTATCTACCATTGCAAGTAAGACAACCTTATCTGTCAGCGCAAGGATCCTATCTGCAATCTCGCCGGCAGCTTTGCCCTCGTCACGCAGCTTCACTGCATGCTCAACCAAAATGCGGAGACCTGTTATTGTCGTGTTACTGTCTATGATATGAATATCCTGATAATCAGCCATTTCCTTAGCAATCATTGCGCTCTGTACCGTACCGCTTAATTTGCCTGCGATCAGCATAACAATAACACTGTCACCGACTTCCTTTGCCTCATTAAAATATCCCAGAAAATCGTCCGGTGCGGGCTGTGAAGTGGTAGGCAGCTTCTCTGCCTGAACAAGCTTCTCATAAAACCCTTCTATGGTAATCTCAACACCTTCCTTATACTCACGATCACTAAAGATCACCTTCAGAGGCACGATTGTTATGCCCAGCTGTGCCGCTTGTTCCTTACTGATATCTGACGTAGAGTCTGTTATAATTCTGATCCCCATATTTTTACCCCTTTTCATGTCATAATTTCATCAACTATTTTTTTAATCATTACCTCTAACTGAGCTACTTCCTCACTGCTGAATTTATTTTTGATTTGCTGCATCAGCTGGGTGTTGAAGGTTGTGTTCGCGCCGTAGCTGTCCAGGAACTTGTCTGTAACCTCCAGATGGAACTCTCTCCGATCTCTTTTGGAAGGGATCTTTCTGATATAACCCTTTCTGATCAGATTGGAAATACGGTAGGTAGCATTCGGCAGTGAGATATTGACATACTCTGCAAACTCATGGACGGTAGGACGGTCAAGCAGGAAAATTACTTCCACGCAATAGGATTCCGTCGCACTTAAGCTTCCTTCCCCTTCATTTACTCTGGCGAAAAGATTCTTGCAATAGTTGGAACGGAATTTATAATACAGTTTCTCGAACTCTTTCTCCAGCATAAGCACACCTCATTAATTAAATATTTTTAATTAAATTTTTAAAATTATATTACCATGTTTTACATCCCATGTCAAATTATTTATAGATAAAGGGCTGCCGCAGCAGCCCTTTAATATTTATTACTCACCTGATGTTCTCTCAAATTACCGGCTGAAGCAGCTTTCATCCATGCCTTCCGGTAATGGTTACTTACAGACGGAGGATTTCTTCCCCGCTATTCTTATCAAGGGAAAACTCAGCCTTTAAACTACCGGCGAAGGCTTCGTAATTTCCCTGGAAGCCGGTAACTCTTGCATAGCCCTGGTCATCCGTAATAACCTTTGTGTTGGTCCACCAATCAGTTTTTACCTTCTGAAGGAGCTGGTCATAGGCAGGTTTACTTGAATTATCTGCGCGGAGAAGACCTGCCGGAGCATTCAGCCATTTTCCGTCTACAACACTCCAGGTTGTAATCGCTTCAACCAGCGGATGGGAAAACAGGGTATCATACATCTGTACCACTTCTCTGGCCTGCCTCTCTTCTCCTTCCGGAGTAGAAGGCCATTCCTTGACCTGCCAGTCATTCAGATCTTCAATCTCGGGCGGCATCAAATCCCCTGAGATCAAGGTATTCTCGGTGAAATGAATCGGAAGACCAAAACGTGCGAAGCGTTCCAGAACCTGTTGTGTTTTCTCCAATCCCCAGTATCCCTGGTGCTGATGGGACTGGATACCGATTACATCAATCGGAATTCCGGCCTCCAAACAGCCTTCAATCAATATCTCATAGGAAATCGAAGTGTTGAAGTCATTCAATAGTAAAATCGCATTGGGATTGGATTCCTTTGCTGCACGGAAAACCTCACGGACCAGACCGATTCTGCCCTTTTCCTTACAGATCCGGGTGATACCGTTATCATATTTATCGAAAATCGGCATGATTACGACTTCATTAATCACATCCCACATGTCGATCGTTCCCATAAAATCCGTGACATCCCGATGGATACGGTCGAGCTGGGTTTTTAAGATCTCCTCGTTACTCATGTTTAACAGCCAGGGAGCACATACGGTATGCCAGCAGAGAGGATGGCCCTTCACGGTAACTCCCTTTGACTTCAGCCACTCGGCTGTCTTCTTGATTGGTACAGTCTTAGGCTGACCCTGAACCTCCTCGAAGGTCCCCCAATAGAAGGGCAGTGTGCCTGCATTGAATAATGCCAGCCATTTATCAAAACGCAGCTCCATCGCTTCCTTCTCTTCTCCCTGGAGTTCTCCATTCACCAAAGGGATGGCGTCAAAGGCTCCGCAGCCGAACAGGAATTTATGGCTTTTCTGGTTGATTACAATTTCCTGATTTGCAAGAGGGGTTCCGTCCTTCCTCTCGAACTTAACTTTTTTAGATCCCATGCGGTATTGGTATTTTTGATTACTACTCATTTAAGCTCATTACCTCCAATGCATCTTTTTTCATTCAGATTTCGGCAAACATTTATCACAATCTGTTGCATTTTTAAGTTTATCCCACGGTTTTTTCAGTGTCAATGCCATGACCCTAGTTGTCCCTGTTTCACATGATATTATACAAAGAATGTATCATATAAAACATCATATAATAGGGGTATATCGAAAGTTTTCGCTGTATCCTTCGGCCTGACTTCCATATTTGATAGTTACTATTCTGATGTGACTATATCACACTGGGTTCATTGATATCCTGCCGTATCCATGCTACAATAGTGAAAAACCATACAGGAGGCGGTCTATGATCAACAATTTAACTTCTGCCGATAATATCAGCTTCCTTCTCGTGTTCGTAGAAGGTCTGCTCTCCTTTCTATCCCCCTGTGTTATTCCGCTGATCCCAATCTACATGGGCTATCTGGCAGGTAACGCGAAACAGACAGCGGAGGATGGAACGATATACTATAAACAAGGTAAGGTCTTTCTCCATACCGTATTTTTTATCCTTGGAATTTCCTTTGCCTTCTTCCTGCTTGGCATGTCCGTGACTGCCCTGGGCTCCTTCTTTAAGGAACATCAGTTATTGTTTACACGGATCGGAGGTATTCTGATCGTAATCCTGGGGCTACATCAGATCGGTCTATTGGATTTTAAATTCCTGGCCAGGGAACGAAAGCTCCACTTAAATTTCCGCCAGACCTCCATGAACCCTCTGGCAGCATTACTCATGGGCTTTACCTTCAGCTTTGCCTGGACCCCCTGTGTAGGGCCTGCACTGTCGTCCGTACTGATCCTTGCCTCCGGCGCGAAAAGCCACCTGGCCGGCAATTTACTGGTTCTCGTTTACTCCGCCGGCTTTATTATCCCCTTCCTGCTCTTAGGACTCTTTACCACTCAGGTACTGAACTTCCTGAAGAGACATCAAAACTTATTAAAATATACCGTCAAGGCAGGCGGACTCCTGCTGATCCTGATCGGTATCATGACCTTTACCGGCTGGATGAACGGCATCAGCAGGTATTTTAACACCTTCAGTCCTCCCGCCAAATCCCAGGAGGATTCCGGGAATGATAATAGTTTCATACCTGATCCCCCGGATAAGGATGCACTGCCTGATGAGAAGGATACACCCACTCCGGGCGAAACGGCTGACAATAACACTGACAAACCAAACCAGCAAACCGGAGTGGACGAAACAACCGATGCTTCCGGTCAAAAGGGAGGCGGGAAGGAAGCAGCCAAAAAGACTCTAGCCTTTGACTTCACCCTTACCGATCAATATGGTAACGAGCATACTCTTTCAGAATATAAAGGTAAGGTTGTCTTCCTGAATTTCTGGGCCACCTGGTGTCCCCCCTGTCAGAAGGAAATGCCGGATATCGAGGATATTTATAAGGAATACGGAGAAAATAAAGAGGACGTAATCATTCTTGGCGTAGCTAATCCGGCAAGTGATGAATATCCGAATAACAGCGATGTCCGGAAGGAAGAGATAATCTCGTTCCTAGAGGATAACGGCTATACCTTCCCCACAGTCTTTGATGTCACGGGTGAAGTGCTGAGCCAGTATTTTATCTCAGCCTTCCCAACCACCTTCCTCATAGATAAGGAGGGTTATATCTACGGATATGCAGCTGGCATGCTGACGAAGGATATTATGGAAGGCTCCATCGCACAGGCGAAGGAATCCACGGAATAATTACATCATAAAGGTTACTATTCAGCCTACTTAGTGTAATAGTATAGGGTCAGGGAGAAATGATTTCCATGGTGAGTATTTGCATTCGTCGGTACTTAGGTTCTGTATTCTAGAACCTTATGTACCGTTACGTAATGCAACTAAGCGGGAGCGTCTCATCCATGGGAACATTTCTCCTGGCCCAATCAAAACTTGGAAGGCTGAATAGTAACCCAATGAGATAATTATTCAGTAAGGAATCTTTTGACACAGGTAACCTCCTGTGCTATAATGCATATGGTATTAATGGAAAATGATCGAAAGGACGGTATTTGATGTCGGTATTAACTGTAAACGAGGTTTGTGCAAACTAGCACATAACAGAATATTGGTCGGGGTACAATAAGTAACCCTTATATTGTCGTACCCTGAATTCTACCTTTACAGTCAATACTCATCACTGTCTGTTATACAACAAGACTATGGACTCATGGCTATACTCCTATGTCTTCTTATCTGTATATCCGGGCATAATAGGGATTCCTGTTATGCTCTTTTTATGCAAGAAAGAAGCAGACTTAAATGAACCCACAGGGAGTTTCTGACCGCATGTATCGGTAGAAGTATCTGTGGGAATTTATTTATATATCTGAAGGAGTTTGAGATTTATGATGATTGA
>JAEZJW010000164.1 GCA_023415595.1 Bacillota bacterium | reverse complement strand
CTCCTCCACGATATATCCCGGTGCAGTCCCGTTATCATTGTCCACGACGATGCAGTTTTCAATCATCAAGGCCTGCTTCCAGTTGTTATGCGTAATTTTAGCAAAGGCTTTGCTTTCCATAGCTTTGCCATCGGAGGCTTTGCCGACGTTTTGATATTGCACCCGGTTAAAGTAATCCAGGATTCTTTCTCTGGAATGCTCATCCATAACCAGCTTCCTGCCAAGAACCTCGGCTACGGTTTCCTTCGTCAGGTCATCCTGGGTCGGTCCGAGACCGCCGGTCAGAATCACGATATCGGACCGGGACAGGGCAGCATTTAGAGCTTCGGACAATCTGCCAACATTATCTCCTACCGAAATCTGATAGAATAAGGAAAAGCCTAACTCGGCACATTTGATGGATAAATAATTTGCATTTGTATTAACGATGTTACCAAGCAGAATTTCTGTACCGACACTGATCAATTCAACTGTCATGTAAAATAACTTCCTTCCGTATCAAAGATCCCTGTAAATCTGATATTAACCTATGAACGCATACTTTTCAGTCATACTTATTTTTTCTGCATGACAATACAATATGTTAATTCATGTATCCCTATTTCCAAATACACTTATCTTCTTATTAAATTACTTCGTATTATGTTCCTTCAGTACCAGTTTGTTTTTCAGCATATAATCCACAAGGGATATTACAGTCAGAGCAAGTGCCAGATAGATTGCAACCTGTTCCAGGATATTGATGAAGCCTACATCCAGATTGATGATCAGCATAACACTCATAACAATCTGTACATTTGTCTTGATTTTTCCCCACCAGCCGGCAGCGATCACGACTCCGTTATCCGAAGCGATCAGCCGGAAGCCGCTGATAATAAATTCCCTGGCAATGATAACGATAACCACCCAGGAAGGTATCAGTTTAAGTTCCACAAGACAGATCAGAGCACTGGAGACCAGAAGTTTATCCGCCAACGGGTCCATGAATTTACCGAAATTCGTGATCAGATTATGCTTTCTGGCAATATGTCCGTCCAAGGCATCGGTCAGCGCAGCCAAAATGAAGATTCCGGCAGCAATATATCTCCCGTAGGTGATCTCAGGAATCAGCATAAAGATCAGGAATATCGGAATCATACATACGCGGACGATGGTAATTTTGTTAGGCAGATTCATTCTTATTCACTTCCTTTCACTATTTCTCCAACCAAATCATAACCCTTGGCTTGTTTCACTTTTACTTTAACCAGATCTCCCGATAACAACTCCTCTTCGGCAGAGAAGAACAGAAAACCGTCCACCTGGGGAGCATCCATAAAGGTTCTGCCAATGTAGACATTCTCCTCTTCCGTAATTCTGCCCTCTGTCAGGACTTCATAAGTCCTTCCAATTCTTGATTGGTTTGCTTCAAAGACAATGGATTGCTGCAGCTTCATCAGCTCCTTCTGCCGCTGTTTCTTAACTTTAGCGGTAATCTGTGGCTTCAGCTTCGCGGCAGGGGTATTATCCTCTTTGGAATAAGTGAATACCCCCAAACGGTCAAAACGCTGCTTCTTCACAAAATCCATCAGCTCTGCATGATCTTCCTCCGTCTCTGTAGGGAAGCCTGTGATTAATGTTGTACGTAAGGTGATATCGGGTATCTCAGTCCTGAGCTTACCGATAATTCTCTCCAGATCGGCACGATCCGTTCTTCTTCCCATCAGCTTTAAGATCCGGTCCGAAGCATGCTGGATCGGGATGTCAAGATAATGGCAGATCTTTGGCTCGTTTTTCATCACTAAGATCAATTCCTCCGTAATTTCTTCCGGGTAACAATAAAGAATACGGATCCACTCTATTCCGTTAAGACCAGCCAGCTTGGTCAGAAGCTCCGGTAAAGCTTTTCTTCCATAAAGATCAGAACCATACAGTGTGGTTTCCTGGGCGACCAGAATCAGCTCCTTGATTCCCTGCGCTGACAGATATTCCGCTTCTGAAAGCAGCTCCTCCATCGGTATGCTGCGGTAATTACCCCTCACCTGCGGAATGACGCAGTAGGTACAATGCTTATCACAGCCCTCGGCAATCTTTAAGTAGGCGTAATGTGTTCCGGAGGTAAGTACTCTCCCCTTTGCTGCAACCGGAGGCAGGTCCAGAGGATCAAAATGGGAATGCTTCTGCCCATCCGTCAGCTCCTCGACTACCTTAAGGATTCCCGTAAAGCTCGAGGTACCCAGTAAGGCATCCACCTCAGGGATCTCCGTCAGGATTTCCTCTTTATAACGCTCTGCCAAACAGCCGGTAACGATCAATGCTTTACAGCTGCCCTTCTTTTTATATTCAGCCATCTCAAGGATGGTGTTGATACTTTCCTGTTTCGCATCATGGATGAAGCAGCAGGTATTAATAATGATGATATCTGCGTTCTCTTCCTCCTGTGTGATCTGATATCCGTTCCCATGCAGGATTCCCAGCATGTTTTCACTGTCTACCAGGTTCTTGTCGCAACCCAGTGATACAAAAAATATATTCATGTGATAGCCTATCTCCTTTTGTCCTCTCGTCCTTGCAGGTATTAATTCTTCCTAAGCCGTCATCCTGCATCGGTATCATTGTAGCAGTTCCCGGCGAAAAAGGAAACCTATTTTTTAGCTTCCTTTCTGTTACGGATCAGCAGATAACCTGCCATCAGAAGGATGATCAGAATTAATACTATGATACAGATCAGGTAGATCGTCGTACTTTCTGATTTATCATCAGTCTGTCCTGCAGTCTGTCCGGTTGTCTGCACGACCTCCGACGACTTCTCCGGCACGGTTCCTTTGGATGGTGCAGTTACAGTAAGAGCTGTTTCGCCCTCCTTCAAGGCTGCAAAGACCGGTGTCAGCTCCACATTTGAAGCCTGTGCAGCAAGCAGGGACGCATCGATAGTAGCTTCCGTACTGTCAGAGGCTCCGCTCCAGCTGACAAACCGGTAGCCCTCAGAGGGAATTGCGGTCACCATCGTAGGAATACCAGTATAATAGGATTTCTTCCAGACACCGTCCTTGACTCCCTTGGCAGAAGAATCAATCGTAACCGTGTTCACAAGGATCTTACCGCCTATAGGATTATCTTCCGATATTGTCTGAAGTGTCAGGAAAAACAGCTTGTCCAGATCGAACTTCTTCGCCAGAAAGCTCTTACAGACCGAGTCTCTCTTATTAATGAATTCCTTAACGATAACAATATTCTGCTTCCAGTCATGCAGAAGGTCGAAACGCTGCCGGAATTCTTCAATGACACTTTCATAATTCACTGCAATCCGGTCTACTAAAGTATTTGCATATTCCGGATCAAAATTCGTATTTAACAGATCAAGATACCTCTGACAGAAATAAAGCTTGAATTCCTCATTTGTTAACATTTTCCGAAAGAGCAGAGTCGAACCGTCCTGGTTCGGCCATTCGGTACCTCCGGACTTCATGGCGTCGGACAAAGAATCTATAGAGTATGCTCTTGCATTATATAAGCCGAAGCAAAAATCGGTATCATAGACAAGAAAACGGAGTCTTCCGTCCAGACCATAAGGGGCATCCGGATTATATTCGGTACGGGCTCTCCAGACCTTGCAGTTATTGCCCGGCCAGTCACGGTTAGCTCCGTACAGATTGATGATCTGGTAATCCACATAATTCTCGATATCAATCCATTGCTTTACCTGCTCGTAATTTTCCTTTACGGATAGATCCTTCTCACGGATGATCTCCATCAGATTCAAATAGAAATCCAGATCAGAAGCCTCTCCGTTTGCTATGCTTGGGATCTGAGCACCGGCTTCGTCATATTCAAATTCGTAAATAACAACCTCATTCTCATCAATATCATAATGGTCCTCTATGTATTTTTCATCCTGCCGTTCCCTGATATTCTGAATTCCGTAGAATTCACCGTTTAAGAAGGTGACTGCCGGAGAATAGGCTTGCAGGTCCAGGGAGGTATTCGTCATGAGTGCCTGTGTCAGAGCATCCCGGAATAGGGTACCGTCTCCTGCGGTCCCTTCATTTCCTCCGTTTCTAAGGAGCAGTCTTTTAAACTCCGTAATCGGCCTGCCTAACTTATCTCCGCCTTTCACAGTTGCGGGAATTACGCTGTCACTGAAGAAATCGAAAGCAAACTGATCCTGTACATCATATTCCGACCTGGCATAGATACGGAAGGATTTGAAGGCCCAATCTCTGGAGGCTGCTCCATGAAGCCTGATTCCTGCTTCCATTGAGAGCTTCAGGACTCCTTCCCGGCTAAAATATTCAAAATGAATCGGCCGTTCCCAATCTGCTCCTCTGCTCTGAGTATTGGAGGGGGACATAATCCCGATATTGCTGTCATAGAGATTCTTCGCATCTGTGGTGATGGAGAGAATGGGCAGCTGATACCTGGTAAAGATATTACTGTCCACAAAGTAGGAGGCTGTAATAGCAGTACTCTGTATGCCCTCGGGACTTACTGATATGGCACGGATCACTGTACCGCAAAAGAAACTGGAGGCCTTCTCTCTCGCCGCCTGAAAACCTACATGGATCGGAGAGGTATATTCATAGGTAGTTGTATTTCCGGGGACCGGAATACTTCCATCTAAGGTATAAAAGATTTTGTCTTCGGAGGTATCCGAGTTAATTATCAGGTCAAATTCCTCCGGATACAGACCTGCCGGTACGGAGAAGGAAGGCTCTTTCACCAAAGCTTCCGCTCTTGCACTGCCGGTAAATAAGAATAAGAAAATCATCAGTAATATCATAAAGATCGAAGGTGCTTTTGCTGCTGTACTCATTTTATCTCCTTAATAGTCGTATATGAGTCATTCTTATGAATTATTTTCTCTGCATCAGGGCAGCTTCTACACAGTTATGCATCAGCATCGCCACGGTCATTAATCCTACTCCGCCGGGTACCGGAGTGATAGCACTTACCACAGGGAATACATCCTCGTAATCTACATCCCCGCAAAGTTTATTGTTCTCATCCCTGTTCATACCGACATCGATGATAACAGCGCCTTCCTTCACATAATCCTTTGTTACAAAGCGAGGTTTGCCAATTGCCGAGATCAGGATATCCGCCCTCTTTGCCACTTCCTTCAGATTCTTCGTACGGGAATGGCAGATTGTAACCGTCGCATTTTCACGAAGCATCAGAATCGCCATCGGCTTACCTACGATATTGCTTCTGCCGATGATGACACATTCCTTCCCTTCGGCTGATATCTCATAACGCTTCAGCATCTCGATCACACCGGCAGGAGTACAGGAGAGAAAGCCCTTCTTACCGATACTTAAATTTCCGACACTCTGGGGGTGAAAGCCATCCACATCCTTCTCCACTGCGATATTCTGAATTACAGCATCTTCATCGATATGCTTCGGTAAGGGAAGCTGTACTAAGATTCCGTTCACATTGACATCTGCGTTCAATTTATTAACCAGCTCAACAAGCTCCTCCTGTGTCGTTTCTTCCGGAAGCTCATAAGCAATCGATTTAATTCCTGTATAATCACAGGCTTTCTTCTTGTTTCCCACATAAACAGAAGAAGCCGGATCGTTTCCCACCTGAATCACACATAAGGTTACTTCAATATTTTCTTCTTTCAGTAATGCTACTTTTTCCTTTACCTCATCCTTAATTTCAGCAGATATCTTCCTGCCGTCAATGATTACTGCCATCGTATCTCTCCCATCTGTAAAATCTATTGTTATTTTACAGCACATTAATTCTCTCGAACCATCATTTCTATTATAATATATTCGATCCGATATCACAAGAAATATTTACATGTCGACGTTTTGAAAGATATGTTGAAATATAAAACAAAAGTTATATAATATAAACCATTGCGAAATCGTTTGCATCGGCGTATAAAAAGGAAACAGACACAAGGAAGAATTCATATTACAGGAGAGCCCCATGACAATATTAAGCAACCGGAATAATGATAAGACCCAATCAAGGGCAAAACCGCAAAGGATCAAGAATGAGTCTTTGATCAAGCTGGTCTGGCCTGTCTTCATAGAGATGACCTTAACCATGATGGTCGGTAATGTGGATCAGTATATGGTAAAGAGTTATTCGGAAAATGCCGTAGGAGCCATCGGAAATGCCAATCAGATCATAAATCTTCTGCTGATCATGTTTACGATCATCAGTATGTCAACGACCATACTGGTCTCCCAGTATATCGGCTCTAACAACAAAGAGAAATTATCGGTAATCTATACACTTTCAATTGCAGTCAACCTGATCTTCAGTATTGTAATATCTCTGGTGATCCTGCTGTTCACAGACAAGATCTTTGCCTTCATGAAGGTTCCGGAAGAAATACTTGCGGATGCCACAGTCTTCATCAAATGGGTGGGAGGTTTTATCTTCCTGCAGGGTTTGATCGCCACCTTCTCGGCAATCTTTCGCTCCAACCGGATGATGAAGGAAACCATGTTGATTTCCGTACTCATCAATATCATCAATGTCGTAGGTAATGTTCTGTTGGTAAATGGTTTTGGTCCCATTCCGGCTTATGGTGTGGCAGGCTCAGCCATAGCCACTAACATCGGACGCCTTGCCGGAGTCATAATGTTTATTATCCTATTCCTGAAAAAGTTTCAATCGAAAATATCGTTTAGATTGTTAAAACCCTTCCCCACCGTGGAGTTGAATAAGCTGCTCGGAATCGGTCTTCCCTCCGGAGGAGAATCCTTAAGCTTTACCATGGTAATGACCTTCCTGATGAAGATCGTCAATACCTTCGGAACCTTTGCCATCAACACCAGAGTACTTACCGGAACCTTCTCCTGGTTCGCCAACAGCTATTCCGTAGCCGTCGGTCAGGCCTCCCAGGTGGTCATCGGCAATTATATGGGTGCCAGGGAAATCGATAAGGTGGATAAGAGGGTCATGGCGAATCTGAGAAATTCCATCATCGTCTCGGTTATTATGACTCTCACAATGTTTCTCTTTTCCAATTTCCTGTTCGGGCTGTTCTCCAGCGATCCCAGGGTTCTTGAACTTGGTAAGAAAATCATGCTGATCGAAGTATTCTTAGAGATCGGTAAATGCTCCAATGTTACGCTGGTCCGCTCCCTGCAGGCAACCGGAGATATTAAGTTCCCTACGATGGTCGGTATCGTCTCTATGTGGGCAGTTGCCTTCGGACTCGGCTTTTTCCTCAGTGTGGTATGTAAGCTGGGTCTGGTCGGTGTATGGATCGGCATGGCGCTGGACGAGGACATCCGTGCAGTCATCTTCTTCCTGCGCTGGAAAAGCGGTAAATGGAGAAATATCAGTTTGGTAAACGATTAATCAATATGGGGGTGCCGCAATTGCGGTACCCCCATATTGATTTTGGAGCGGAATTATTCTGCAGTAGGATAATCCACTGTAATATTCCCCAGATGTATTGCTTTTACTTTAGTAAGGTCAATCGGCTGTTGGAAAATCCAGCGCCTGAGATAGGGTTCGCCGCTGACCCAGCCACCGCTCATCATCCTGCCTTCTCCCTTAAGAAGTCGGTCAAACATGTCTTTATAAGTGCTGTCACCATATACACTCCCATCCTTAAACTCAATATAGATGCGCTCCCAAATATCCGAATTACTAAAGGTATGATCGTAAGCTCCGCTGTATCTTAAGGCAACCGGGGACAAGATTATGGTACTGATGTCTATGTCGCTGTCAGCATAGCTGTCATCCGAACCCCATAAGGGCATCTGTGCTTTTCTACCTACTTCCAACGTAATGGAGGCAGCTTCCGTATAATCGGCCACAAATTCCGCTTCCCAGATACCTTCGCTGAGCTGCAAATCATCTCTAATGAAATTACTAAGCTTAAGGTGATAGGTTTCCCCCGGGATAAAATATTTAATACCGTCTATCTCCGTCTCCTGATCCACAATGTAAGCAAAGGCTTTCTTATTATCCGTCAGATCAATATCCGGGATCGGAACAAAATAATCATCCATGGATTGCCGAAACGTTCCTTCCACCTTACCTTGATTAGGATTTCCATCCATGTTTTCCAACATATCAAAAAACCCGCTACTATGTTGTAAGATCAGGGATGTCTTCTCGAATTCATAGTCACCTTCTGAAAAAGTATCCTGAGAATTATCAGTAACCTCAAGAGCAATATAGATCAGATTCTGATCACCGGTGATTCCTGTCACAGCAATTTCGATATCTTCAAAGGTATTCGTAAGGACATTCATTTTGGGAAGGGAGACATTATCCTGTAGCACCTCTGCCTTATCTCCGAACAGGCTTCCGAATACAGCAAATATATCAGTTTTTGTGGCTGCATAAACCGTAATTGCCGGTACACTGATTAACAGAAACAGCATAGTGATATATGACAGTCTCGGAAGACGATGTCTGCGGGTGCTATCCCTTGACCCTTTATTTTCGGGAATGTTCCTCAAATTGTTTAATGCATCCTCACGGATGTTAATTTGATCAAAGGTTTCCTTATATTCCTGCTTCATATACTTCCTCCTTCAAATTAATTTTTGTTGGGCGGCTCTCCAGGGATAAGATCTCCTCCAGTTTCTTTCTGGCACGATATAGCCTGGTCTGTACCGTGGTTTGCTTGATATGAAGAAGCTTGGCGATTTCCTTAACGGTATAATCCTCATAATAATATAAATGGATGACGATTCGGTCATTCTTTCCAAGGGACAGGACGGCGTAAAATAGTTCACTTTTTTCCTTATCCAGAAATGGAAGGTTTTCGTCCATAGCGACAGTTCGCATAAACCAAGCTGATTTTAACAAATCCTTAGAAGCATTAATGGTGACCCGGATCAGCCAGGCCTTCTCCTCCGTTAAGGAGGCAAAAGCTTTATTCTGCTTATAAAGCTTTATAAATACTTCCTGGGTAATATCTTCCGAATCCTGTATATTTCTCAGATAAGTCATCGCAAGCCGGTAAACCATATTATGATAACGCTCCATCCGTTCCATAAATTCCTGATCCGTCAATGAAACCCACTTCCTTTCTCGCTAATATGAAATTTGTAATATAAAGGCCTTTGTATATAAAACGAATTAACTAACAGAAATATCACTTTTAGTAAATAAAATAAAGAATGTATTGCCGGTATAACCGGAAAACACGATATGAAAACGGCGGTCCGAGCAACTGTTCTGCCCGAAACCGCCATGTATTGTCATATAAATATGATTGAGTCAAAATGTAAAAGCTGACATTACTCTGCTAAATAATAATTAATCAGACAGCCCTTTAGGATGATTTCTCTCTCATCCTCCGTCAGTTCTCCCAGCTTCAGCGTGAATTCCTTCATGCCTTTATTCACGACATAGGCCTTTACCTCTGAGTTCTTCTCTGCAATTACCTTTCTGATATCCTTTACGAACAGATAATCACCGTTTGCAAACGGTAAATCCCCTTCATAAAGGAACGGCAGCATACCCCAGTTGATCAGGTTAGAGCGGTAACGCTTCGTCGCATATTCCTTCGCGATGTTGGCTAAACCGCCAAGGACCTTCTGACAGCTGGCAGCCTGCTCTCTGGCGGAGCCGTCACCGGGCTTTACAGCGTAGATCGTACTGCCGATCTGGGTTACCTTCGTATCAATGTTGAATTTCGTCCCTATGGAGTCATAAACCTCCCTCAGCTCGCTGTTGGCTGTAAGAATATCCTCTCCGGCAACTCTTGCCTTCTCTGCCATATGGACAGCCTTCGCACGGCCGACATAGGCAGGGTCCTTACGGGACAGAGTGAATTCTGCCAGACCTAACGGGTTGGAACGGTAGGAGGAGGTTTCACCGGAAGGTATTAATTCATCGGTAGTCGTCACAGGATCATGGATCTCAGAGACTACCTTAAGAATCATATCCTCGGATAATGCAGTCATCGCTGGCCAATCCACGATACCGGGGCCGAATTTGACTTCTACGGAAGTATCCGGTTTGCCGATTCCGTTATATACTCTGTTTTCATAGATATTGCTGTCAAAATAATATTTCGGCTTGCCAAAGTTCACATCGATATTCTCTGCTGAGGTCAGATAACCCTGGTTTGCTGCGGTTGCCGCAATGGAACGGGCATCCATCAAAGCCACGGATGCGATCTGCCCTGCAGTTACCTTGGAACCCTCACGGTTCGGGAAGTTTCTCGTAGTATGACGGATTGAAAAGCCATTATTGGCCGGAACATCACCGGCACCGAAACAAGGTCCGCAGAAGGCGGTACGGATGGTTGCACCAGAGGCCATCAGCTTCGCTATGCTTCCGTTCTTCACCAGCTCCATAAATACCGGCTGGCTGGCAGGATAAACGCTTAAGGAGAACTCGTCGGCACCGATGTATTTACCGTTAAGAATATCCGTTGCGTCACAGATATTCTCAAAGCCGCCGCCGGCACAGCCTGCGATGGAGCCCTGTTCCACATATAATCTGCCGTTTCTGATTTTATCCTTTAAGGAGTATTTCACTTTATTATTATCCATGCTGATCAGTGCCTTCTTCTCTACGAGATCAAGAATGTCATAGAGGTTGGCATTCAGCTCATCGATTGTATAGACATTGCTCGGATGGAACGGCATAGCGATCATTGGCTTGATCTCTGACAGATCCACATGGATCATGCCGTCATAATAGGCAGCAGCCTGGGGCTTCAGTTCCTTATAATCCTCCGGTCTGCGGTGAAGCTCATAGAATTCCTTCACCTTCTCATCTGTTACCCAGATTGAGGACAGACAGGTGGTCTCCGTGGTCATGACATCAATACCGATACGGAAGTCCACGCTTAAATTCCCGATACCGTCACCGACGAATTCCATTACCTTATTATTCACATATCCGTTTTCGAATACTGCACCGATAATTGCCAGAGCCACATCCTGAGGTCCGACACCCTTCCTTAGCTTACCGGTCAGATAGACAGCAACCACACCGGGCATATTAATATCGTAGGTACGGCTAAGGAGCTGCTTCACGATCTCGGGTCCGCCCTCTCCCATTGCCATGGTACCTAAGGCTCCATAGCGGGTATGGCTATCGGAACCCAGGAGCATTCCGCCGCCGGTTGCCAGCATCTCACGGGCATACTGATGGATGACTGCCTGATGAGGAGGTACATAGACTCCTCCATATCTCTTCGCGCAGGAAAGACCATACATATGGTCATCCTCATTGATCGTACCTCCGACTGCACAGAGACTGTTATGGCAGTTGGTCAGCACATAGGGAACCGGGAATTCTGTGAGTCCACTCGCTCTGGCTGTCTGAAGGATACCGACGAATGTGATGTCATGGGAGGTCAGCTTATCGAATTTAATCTTTAATTTCTCCATACTGCCGGAGGTATTATGCTTCTCCAGAATATCATAGGCCATCGTGCCTTTTCTGACAGCTTCCTTATGTACATCCTCAAACCCGGTTTTTGCTTTGATTTCTGCTGCAGCCTCCGGATGGTCCGGTATCACTTCAGTTCCATTCAGGAGATATACTCCCTTATCAAATAATTTAATCATTCTGGTCTCTCCTTTATGAGGGCATTCCTCTTAATTTTAAAATGCACCTTGCAATGGGAACCGGCGGTCCCTGCTTTTGGGACCGCGGTCATATTGTAAAGTGCAGCAATATTTCTTATTCGATTAATTCACCCTTTTGATAATCAATCTTATATTCCTCATCGCAGGTGATCAGACGTGAGGATAAGAAGCCGTTTGAAGCCTTTACCTTCATTGAAATTAAGCCTTCCTCTGCCTTACCGAAGGAAATGTTAATCTTACCGTCAAACTTATCATTAAATAACCCGGCATCTACGACATATTTATGTTCGTAGCCTTCAAACTTGAAACGAATCTCTAAATTAGCTTCCCTTCCGAGTAAATTAATTTCATTCAAACCCTTGGATTGCTTCCTACCCGGTTCAACATTCGTATATTCATAGGTTATTTCTTCCATTCTGCCTTCTGCATTAACAAAATAAGCCTTCAGATCCTCCAGCTTTAAATCAGTGTTATTGGTGACTCTGATTTTTCCGGATTGATTTTCAATAATCATCAGGATTGTAACAACGACAGCAATGACACCAATCGCTGCGATCAGAAATATTCTTTTGTTGGAGTTCATTGGTTCCTTGTGGGTAGTCTCTTTCCTCTTTACTTTTCTCATCGTGTAACCTCCATCCGTTCCTATGTTTTCTACAGACAATACTAATCATAATAGCTGAAATTAAAATAATCAAGTACTAATTTTCTCTTTTCAACATTAAACTGATGAATATTATGGCATTGCTTAAGAAAAGAGGCACCTCTCCGTCCTTTAACTTCCCTGCGCAATTTGGAATATGCACATTCAGCTAAATAACGTAAGGTGCCTCTAGTTATTTCAAGTGAAGCGGTATGCCGTTTCACCTTTTATTAATATCATACCGTCTTGAATAACTTAATAGCTGCCTCAAGTTCAGCCGCTTCTTTGTTCAGAGCCTTAGCTGAATCGTTCAGCAATCTAACTGAATCAAGCTGCTGCTGGGCTGTTGCATCCACTTCTTCGGAAGCTGCAGAGGTCTCCTCTGCCACAGCTGAGATGTTCTCAATAGCTGACAAGGTATCAGCCTTGGAGTGATTGATTTCCTCAACACCGGATGAGATCTTGCCCAGCTTTAATGCCAGATCATCCACATGGATATTAATATTATGGAACAGCTTAACGACATTATTCAGTCTTGCCTCTGTTGATTTCGTTACACCCTCTGCTTCTTTTACTGCCAATACCGTACTGTGGGTCTTGGCCGAAATCTTCTTAATAATATCTTCAATTTCCGATGCAGCAGTAACTGTTTTCTGTGACAGGTTACGGATTTCGCCTGCAACTACTGCGAACCCACGGCCTGCATCTCCGGCTCTGGCAGCCTCAATGGAAGCGTTTAAGGATAACAGATTTGTCTGCTCCGCAATTTCATTAATAACTGCTATGATTGCTGTAATTGTTTTTGATTCCTTCTCCAGTGCTTCAATTTCACGGATGGTATGATTCGTAACCTTAATGTTCTCATTGGTAGCGGCATTCAGCTGATCAATCTCGCCGATTCCGTCCTTAACAACATTTTTCGTATTGGATGCGATCTCTTCGATTGCCTTAGAATTCACAGCGACCATATTAATCTGCTCCGCCAGTTCATCCGTTAGCTTCAGGCACTGCTCCGTATCCTCAGCTTGTTGTACATTTCCCTGTTGAATCTCACTTATTGCAGAAGAAATATCTTTGGAAGAGATTAATAGCAACTCGGAATTCTCAGTTACATTCTTCGAGGAATCGACTACATTTCTTCCGACCTGGGAAGCTTTCATGATCAAGTCCTTCATATTACCGATCATATGATTGATGCTATCGGACAGAATACCGAACTCATCCTTACGTCTGGTATGTACAGCCACCGTTAAATCTCCGCCGGATGCAGCCTTTAATGCCTTCATCATCATCTTGATTGCTTTACCGATGCCATATGCCACATAGATACCGATTCCTACTGCGACTGCACATGCAATCAGTACCCAGATCATGGTAAGTCCTCTAATGGAATCAGCTTTACTGATCAAATGACTCTCAGGGACCAAGGCACTAACCATAGATCCGGTGTTGCCGATTTTAGCGTAGATAAAAAGCATATCCTTACCTTTGTAATCAACAATTTTGTTCCCCTGAGGTTCTTCTGAAGCAACTGCATCTGAATAAAAGGTCTCAGAAGTAAAGATAGGTTCCAAAGCATCACCCTCCGGTGTGATCTCTCTGCCATCCGGGGAGATGAATGCTACGCTGCTGTTTTCGGGAAGCTCCAAGGTGCTCATCGCTTTTGCTATCGCATCCATGGAAATGTCGGTTACGAAATATCCGATCGGTTTAGATGCAGAATTCAGATAAAGCCTGGTAAGTGAAATCGCATATTTATCCTTGGTAATATCAAGGTTCTCATCCAGATAATTATGATAGCCGGACCAGAGATTTGTGATTTCCTTGCTATTCAGCTTGGCAACATCCTCCAGTGAAGAATACTCTTCATAGGGGTTGATGTTGGCATCAAACATTCCAAAGGTTGTTACCGGATTTCCGTAATCCGTAATGATTGTGATATTTTCCATAAACCGGTCCGCAATTACCATTGTAGATGCATTGCTTCGGATGGTTTTATAAATTTTACTTTCTTCTAATTTGTCACCGGCATAATACTTATTAAAATAATTTTTAGCTGTATTATCATACGTAAATTGCAGTGCCTTATCCTCGACACTCTGTAATGCTAATTCATAGTATTCACTTGTCTTCTTAATAGATGAGATCGTCGCATCAGTAAAGGTATTGATGATAGCGGTGGAAGATTCGCGGTATGCGGTGGTTCCGAGAATTAGAATAAAAATGACTGGAACAAGGAAGAACAAAATCAGTTTAACCCTGATGCTTCTGAATAATTTTAAATACAGTTCTTTTATGCTTTTACCTTTCAGATGTTGCCATGGCTTTATCATATGTTATCCTCACCTTCTTAGTTGTCTCGTGTAGTCACATAAAATTTATATTACTATCATCATACCAATTTACTAGACAAAATACAATATTAATTTGTAATATTAGACAATAAAAGAATAGAACACTGGATATTAATATTAATTATTAACATATCAGCAATCATTCTCAATTCTGTTCTATTTTTTCCACTTTTGGTATCTAATTCCTATAACAATTACTATTCCAATTATCTATCTCTGTACTCTTCCGGAGGCATCTCCGCCTACCAGATGATCCACTTCTGCTCTGGTCACCAGGTTGAAATCGCCGGGAATGGTATGCTTCAGGGCCGAGGCTGCCACACCGAATTCCAGGGCATCCTTCATGTTCTTCCCATCCAGCAGGCCACAGATAAACCCTCCGGCAAAGGCATCCCCGCCACCGACACGGTCCACGATGCGGATGTCATATTTTCTGGAATGATAAAATTCCTTACCGTCATAGATACAGGCAGACCAACCGTTATCCGATGCAGAATAGCTTTCCCTTAAGGAGCTTACGACATATTTAAAATTGAATCTCTTCACCATCTGTTCGAAGATGTCCTGATAACCGCCAAGTTCCAAATCGCCGTTTATCACATCAGTCTTACCGGGCTTAAAACCAAGTACCTTCTCGGCATCCTCTTCATTACCGATGCAGACATCCACATACTGCATCAGGTTTGTCATGATTCTCTGGGCTTATTCGGAGGACCAGAGCTTCTTGCGGAAGTTAAGGTCTACGGATACAGTGATATTCTTACGTCTGGCTGCCTTTAAGGCTTCCTCGGTCAGAACTGCCGCTTTATCGCTGATTGCTGGAGTAATGCCGGTAAAATGGAACCAGTCGGCTCCCTCAAAGAT
>JAEZJW010000152.1 GCA_023415595.1 Bacillota bacterium | reverse complement strand
ACAACTCTATTATAACGGAAAGGTGATTTTTTGCTATAAGCAAATGGACACCACCCGCATAGCAGGTGGATTATTGTCTCAAATGTCTGCACGCTGCGCAGCCATTTTCAACAGGCTAAAGCCGTATTTCAAAAAATGGCTGTCCGAAAGTTTGGACAGCCATTTTTGAATATGCACATCAAAAAAAACCATTATAGTAGAATCATTACCGACAGTGTTTGTTGCAATACGCAAAATCATTAGAATAGCCTCTAGGAAATCCAGTATTATTCCATGGCAGAATAGCTTAACATGAAAATATATGGAACATCCTCTCCCACATATTCATCCAACAGCCAGACCGCTACAAAATACTCACCGGGATCCAGATAACCCGATCTGAGAATCTGCATCGGATCACCCTCAAGGATCGTATCCTTTCCATAGGCAAGGGGATCATCCGAATTATAGTCATAAATCTGAAAATGGATATTCTTCATATCATTCTCATTCTCAAACATGGCCAGGCCTGTCACATAGGTCGGTTCTTCCAGTTTGAAATTATAACAGTCCCACCATTCATCCTCAGTTACTGCTCCGGTAACACCGAACATCGGATAGATAGTCTGACAGTTCTTCGGATCGCCGCTTACCTTAGGATCCTCATAGATGATCTTATCATCAAACTTATCTTTCTTGGCAACCTTATAGTTCTCCGTATATTCTTTCATTGTGATTGGTCTGTTCGTGCTTATTTTTTGCAGCTCTTTTATATTGACCGCAAAGTTAAGATTCTGACCATCCACCAGATACATTGTATTAACCCCCAGGACCTCACCGTAGACATTCAGGAGCGGTCCTCCGCTGTTACCCGGTGATATGGGTGCTGAGATCTGAATGTAATCTACTCCTTCCATCACACGGGAATCAGTAGAAACGATACCGTCCGATAAGGTACCGGTCAGACCAAAAGGGCTTCCCAGAGCATAGATATCTTCTCCCGTAGCTGCGCCATCCTGACTCATCGCAAGCGTGGGATTCTGGGAATCAACTCTTAGAACAGCCAGATCGATATCAGCATCAAAGCCTACGATTTCCTTGACCTCATATTCTTTATCAGCCTGGGTACTAACCATAATCTTAGTGGTACCTTCAATTACATGATAATTCGTTACCAAAAGACCGTTGTCGATAAAGAAGCCGGAGCCGGTATATACTACCCCATAATCCGCAGTGGCAGTAATTACTACGGTTGCAGGTGAGCACTTCGCATATACCTCCTTGGCATTCAGCTCTTTTCTGTCCTTTGGTTTCTCCGTTACATTGATATTAATATACAGACAGTCAGAGGTCTGATCGGAGGTAATTACCAGTGTCTCCTTACCCGCCTTCTTCGGAAGGATTGTGATCGGCAGAACATTTGCCTCGGTCTGTTCTTCCCATTCGAAATCCAGGATAGCATTACTTTTGCTTAAGGTATCCGCTGTCAGGATTTCCTTCTCTATTGGCTCGGAGATATGTACATACATCGTAATATCCTCGTAGCAGGTAATATTGGTTGTAAATACTCCAAAACGGTTCGTACCTATCGAAACCTCACAGAGCTCTTCTAAGTCTCCTGCCGTCGCGATTACTGTAACCTCTCCTGCAGCCTTCGCCGTTAATTTACCCGTCTGGCTAATAGAAGCTATTGTATCATCTGATACGCTCCATGTGGTTTTACTCGTACTGCCGTTGGCTTTTGCTTTAAATTGATAAGTTTCACCGGCATTCATATAATTTGTGGCTGAGGTCAGCTCGATATATGGCTTCTTCACAGTAACCACAGACTTTAATCGATACGACTTGCCATTCTGCTTAACGGTGGCGGTTATCGTCGCGGAACCGGATGATACGGGCTTCACGATTCCGCCCTTCGTTACTGTTGCTACTCTGGTGTTACTTGAGGTATAAGTAACCGATGCTTTAGAAGCCTTATTCTTAATTTCAACTTTGTAAGTATTAAAACCAACATAAAGTGTCTTTTTGGATGCAGTAACTGTCGGTGCTGACACGGCCGCCTCAGCAACATAGATCATAGATTCCTCGGATGTAACTGCTATATGTAAGGATAACAGCAATACCAGTAGGGTTTTGGCCACATTCCTCCTGATCTTACACAAAAAATATTCCCCCTATCAAATTATCTTACTGCCTATAAGATAATTATAGCGGGAATATTAGTATTTGCAATCATTAGTTCCATTTTCTATCTATATTCGGTTTTTTCCGATATAGCTTCCCATTCCGCCCTTGACATTGATTACATCATAGCCAGCCTTCTTCAGAACTGAGGCTGCATTACTGCTCCTGCCACCGGACTGGCACATGATATAATATCTCTGCTTCTGGTTCAGGTATTGACCCGGATTTGATAACAGCAGACCCATCGGAATATTCTTCGCTTTCGTGATGTGGCTGTGGGAATACTCATAAGGTTCCCTGATATCGATCAGGTTAATGTCACTCAGCATTCCATCAATCTCATTCACATGAACGGAACCGCTCTCTTCTTTTTTGAATAATGTAAACATAATCTGCTCCTTCCTAATATGGCTGATTTCTTAAATCTATCATCCGTATTATATCAGCTTTCTATACCGAAAAAAGTGATTATATCACATACCCTCAGCTTTCGATCAGCTTCCGGACCTCATCCTCCTGTTCAAATAATACACAGCCACCCACATGTTCCTTCATCAGGATATGGTTATCGCTTAATCGCCGGAATAAAGGTGATTTTAATGCATTCCGAATTGAGGTGTCACGAAGATTTGTATCTGAAAACGGAGAGAACGGACAGGGCTCCGTACCTCCTGAAGGATTGATATGAAAGAACCCTCTTCCTGCGGCCAGGCAGCCTCCGGAGCTCTTCTCATCCCCCGGGAAAGAGATAAAGATCATATCCCCGATCTGTTTTCTTAATCGTAACAGCTCCCGGCTTAAGAATTCCCGGTCATCATCGTCCGGAGCCAATTCTTTTGACTCGCTGCTTACCGGTACATATTCCACCAGAAATGCGACCTTGCAGCCCGACAGGTAAAGTCCGGTCATAAAGGAAGCATCGGTTATCTTCCCTAGGTTCTCCTTTGTCACAGTGATGGAAGTACCAAAAAGGATGCCCTTCTTCTTCATCTGCTCCATTGCTTCAACAAGCTTACGGTAGGTGCCGTCTCCCCTTCGTTCGTCCGTGATCTCCTCATCACCCTCCAGACTTAATACTGGAAGCAGATTCCGGTTTTTAGCGAAAAGCTTCAGATAATCCTCCCGGATCATGGTACCGTTCGTGAATACAGGAAAAAGGATATTCTTATGACGGGCGGCTGCTTCGAGCACATCCCTTCTTAGCAGCGGCTCTCCTCCGGCCAGAAGGATAAAGCTGATGCCCAGCTCTGAGGCCTCGCTGAAGATTCTATCCCACTCCAGCCCTGTCAGCATGCTCCAGGTATCATGATCATGACAGAGATGGTTTGCCCTGGCATAACAACCGGCACAATGCAGGTTACAGGAGCTGGTGATACTCGCAATCAGAAAAGGTGGGATATGTTCTCCTTCCTTCTCGAATTGCAGGCGGATTCTCCTTGCCTCTGCTGCGGCATAGGTGAATTTTGCCAGGAAGATACTCTCCTTCGGGTTCTTAAGTGATGCCTTGACAGCTCCTTTAATTATACCCTCTATCCCATGATAGAGATATTCCTCCAGGTTAAAATCCGGATTCATCTTTTATCTCCTTTTATCCTTTGTAAAATAATATGAAACAAATCAATAAAATGACTATGTAAACAATGATTCAGCCAGAACTTTTCAATATTACTTTATCCGGTAGGAGAAGCAATGCTTGGGGCAGTGATCCACACACATGCCACAGAGAATGCAGTCATCCGTCTTATGGAACCTATCATCAGGAATATTCATTACTTCTATGCTCATTGGACAAACCTCAATGCATTTTTTACATTTGATACAGGCTTCCTTATTGGATCTTACCTTCAATCTGGGCAGATGAAGCAGATCTGACAGCTTCTTTCCAAGAATCATAAAGGGTGCCATCCAGCAGATCGTATGGCAGGAAGCTCTGCGTCCGGCAAAGACACATATCAGGAGGAAGATCAGAATTACACCATAATAAGTAATATATTTCATTGGTTCATCTACTGATATCCCGGATTCGGTCATATAAAGCGGATTGAATACTTTAATCCCTCCGGCAGTAATAAATCCACCTATGATACTGCAAAGCCAAACGGCCCAGATAATGAATTTCATCCTCTTCACAGAACGGCTGGTTACCCTCTTCCCGTTCACTCCGGTCAGTGTTTCACTTAGGCCTGCCATCGGACATAACCACCCGCAGAATAATCTGCCGGTAATCATCGAGAACAGAAACTGTGCTAGGAAGGCAATGGCGCTTCCGGCCAGTACCCCTTCAAAGGCACCGTTAACAATTAGATAGGGAGATAAAAAGTTCATGAATATCGGAAAAAGCAGCAGGGAAATAAAAAGCAAAAGCCGTCTGGTCTGTTGTCTTTTCAAAGATAAATCCTCCTCGTTAGATATAATAATAAAATTATAGATGAAATCAGGATATGCGTCAATTAGTAACAGATCATACTGTCATTAAAATAGTATAAGTATCTGACGGATTTGCCTCGGCTGGGTTGACTGCGGAATTGCATTTTATAAGGTTTATGATATACTGTATATGCTATTAATACAATATCAGACTATGGCAGTGCCTGATTCATTCATCAGGCAGAAAGGCGGAACTAACTATGAACAGGGAACAAAGCATAAATCACAATAGCCTAGATCAATATCAAGAATTTACCATATCGGATTACCTGAAGCAGCCCTACTCCTGCAGCTGCGGAAGGACCCATAGTGCTCCGATTCATACGATTATCATTGAAGAAGGGGCTCTTCTTAGACTGCCGGAAGTTATCGCTGCTGCCGGTTGCCGCAAGCCCTTCCTTCTCTATGATAGAACCACCTACACGATCGCAGGTAAGCAGGTTGAGGATCTTCTGGGCAGAGGCAGCATCTACTTCTCCAGCTACGTTTTGCCTGAGGCGGAGCCGGTTCCTGACGAAGAGGCAATCGGTACTATCCTGATCCACCTGGATCCCTCCTGTGACTTAATCATCGCTGTCGGAAGCGGTACACTGAATGACCTTTGCCGTTTTATCAGCTTTAAGCTTAATCTCCCTTATATAATTGCCGCGACTGCACCCTCCATGGATGGCTTTGCATCCGGTGTATCCCCTCTGATCGTCAACCATACGAAGACCACTTATGAAGCCCATGCTCCCATCGCCATTATTGGAGACTTAAATCTTCTGAAGGATGCACCGGTAACTATGATTGCAGCAGGAATCGGAGATATCTTAGGTAAATATAACGCCCTCTGCGATTGGTCCATAGCGGAGCTTCTGCTGGGGGAATATCACTGCAGTAACATCGAGGGCATCGTCAGAAAATCTCTTGAAACTGTCCTTAAGAATATCGATGGCGCTAGAAGCAGGGATCCTCATGCAGTCCGGGGTGTTATGGAGGCTTTGGTATTATCCGGGCTTGCGATGAGCTTTGCCGGTAATTCCAGACCGGCCTCCGGCAGTGAACATCATCTGTCCCATTACTGGGAGATGCGCTTCTTATCCGAGGGAAAGAAGCCATATTTACACGGCACCCAGGTAGGTGTAGCGACGATTGCCGTACTTAAGGCGTACGAACTGCTTATGGAGCTTAAGATAGATTTTAGTGCTGCCAGGGAAAAAGCCTCCGGCTACTCTGAGAGTAAATGGGAGGCTGATATGATGAAGTATTATGGTCCTGCAGCACCTTCCGTAATCCGGCTGGAGAGGGAAACCGGCAAGAATGCAACGGATCATGTACTTGCGAGGCTAGAGCTGGTCGAAAGGCACTGGAAAGAGATCAAAGCTATCACAGATCTGCTGCCTTCCGCGGATAGCATCCGTAACATCCTGATCTCCTTATCCGCTCCTGCAAGTCCGGAGGAGGTCGGTATTGACCGGGATACCTTTATTGAGAGCTTCCTGGCTGCAAAGGAGTTAAGGAACCGATATGCCCTGCTTCAGCTGCTGTTTGACCTAGGATTACTGGAGGAGCTTGCAGTGAAAGTGTGGGACTACTTCCAGAAGAATGAAAATAACAGCATGAAACTGTAAGGTGCCTTATTAAGCTAGAACTTGCGCCCGCCTGGCGTACGATAGTAATCCGCATGCTGTACGGCCTGTTCTGCATGCGGATTTACTTTTCATTATTTTCTTTGGCGATTAATTCGATTAACCCCTTGATTTCCCGTCGTGCTTTTAAGATATGAACCTCTTTCCCCTGTAGTTCAGCCAGTAACTGATAATATCTGCTTCTGTTTTTCTTATTGAAATTCCAGATCCAAGCCAAAAACTCCAGGTCAAACTTATCGGGACAATCCGTACCCATATCAGGCCTGGTCTTGCCGTAATAGCGTATGACCCTGCAAATCACACCGCGGAGGCAGGTGAACCTGGAGAAATCAAGGTAGACAGCGGTATCACAATGTTCCAGCCGAAGGGGAAGTGTCCTGTTGAAGTTACCATCGATGATCCACTCCTTCCCTGACAGCTTCTCAATTAAAATTTCATCAAATTCCTCATCCGTGATATGTTGCCAGCCAGGTCTCCAGTAAATCTGGTCCAGATGGATAACCGAAATGTTCAGCATGTCACCGAGACGTCTTGCCAACGTGGATTTTCCGCTGCCACCGCAGCCGAATATAACTATTCTCATCCGAACCTTCACTCCGATCCTTGCCTATCTCTTAGAGCAGGGGACATTGACAAATTTATCAGAAGTCCCCTGCTGCAGAATTTATGATTTATTGATAGCTGTATTCCTTACTGAGTGCTATAGAATCTGTAAGCCTGATATTCCTGGAGGAGCTTCCTATAGAGATTTCATATTGTCCGGGTTCCGCATAGAAGCATTTCTTATTGGAAGCATAATATCCAAAAGCCGTTTTGTCGAGAAGTATTTCTGCCCTGGCTTCTTCTCCCGCTTTTATGAATACCTTGGTAAAGCCCTTCAATTCATGAACAGGCCGTTCCACGAGGGAGCTTCTGCCGGATATATAGACCTGTGCAACTTCCGAACCATCCCTGTTACCGATATTCTTAATCGTAAAGGTAAGCCTGACACACAGATTATCTGCTTCCTCCGTAGTGCCGGGCGACTCGTTCGATTTCTCTTCTATCGTAATTTTAAAGTTCTTATATTCGTAATCCGTATAGGATAATCCATGGCCAAAAGCATACTCAGGTTCTACCTGACGGGTATCGAAGTATCGATATCCGACAAATACTCCATCACGGTAAGTAAGCTTCTTCTGATCACCGAAATCCCCTAGCTTATGAGCAGGCGAATCTGACAGCTCCTTCGGGAAGGTCTCTGCAAGCTTACCCGAGGGGTTCACTTCTCCTAACAGCACCTCAGCCAATGCATTCCCGCCTTCCATACCGGCATAATAGCTCCAGAGGATGGCTTTTGCTTTCCCGGACCAGGCCTTCATCTCGACCGGGGAGCCTGCGATCATAACGATGACAGCCTTGGGATTCACTTCCAGGATAGCCTGAATCAGTTCATCCTGTCCGTAGGGCAGCTTCAAATCCTTGCGGTCCCCTCCCTCCACATCGAAATCATGATTTAAGCCACCGATAAAGATGACCTCATCACATTCCTTTGCGAGAGAGACTGCTTCTTGGAACAGCTTTTCTCTTTCCTTCGCTGCTTCCTCCTGAGTCTGTCTCCACTTCTCTTCTTCTACCCGCTTTTGCTCCTCAGAAAGCTTCTCCAGGCTATGCTGCTGCCAGTTCAGTTCCTTCTCCTGTTCCTTCGGAATGTCATAACCCAATGCGAACTTAACTTCTGTATTACCGCCAAGCTTAAGCTTAAGGCCCAATAACGGAGATATCTCATAGAGTGCCTTGATTTCTGCACTGCCGCCGCCACCGGAATGCAGCTGTACCGCATTCTGTCCGATAACCGCCAGCTTCTTCAATCCCTTTCGCTCAATCGGCAGCCGTCCTTCCTCATTCTTTAACAGAATGATAGATTCTCTCGCTGCTTTTAAGACTGCTTCCCTGTGTTCGGGAGCATTATAGGTTCCGGTGTTCCTGTTCCGGCTTTCTTCTCCGAGCATATTCAGCCTGAGCATGAGCCTAAGAATATTCCTGATCTTTCTATCTATTAGTTCTTCCCCTATTTCACCCTTACGGACTGCTTCAAGCAGAGGATTGGCCATATAATAGTCATCATAATCCGGACCCACGGACATCTCAATATCCAGCTCGGACTCTACGGCCGCCTTCGTATCATGGATGGCACCCCAGTCAGAGATGATTGCTCCGTCATAACCCCACTCCTCCCTGAGGATGGTATTAAGCAGGTATTTGCTCTGGGAGCAATGCTCCCCATATAGCATATTGTAGGCTCCCATCAGCGAATGGCTTTCTCCCCTGTCTAGCGCTGCCTTAAAGCCCGGGAAATAGATTTCCCTAAGGGTCCTTTCCTCCATCTCTGTATCTACCCAGAGACGCTCCGTTTCCTGATTATTGGCTGCAAAATGCTTCACACAGGCAGCCACATCATTTTCTTGGATGCCTTTAATCAATGGAACCACCAGCTCCTCTATCAGCTTCGGATCCTCGCTCATATACTCGAAATTCCTGCCGCAGAGTGGACTTCTCTTAATATTAATACCGGGAGCCAGAATCACATCCTTACCTCTTCCCCTGGCCTCCGCCCCCAGCACCTTTCCGGTTTCATAGGCAAGCTCTCTGTTCCAGGTCGAAGCCAAGGCGCTGTTACTGGGAAGATAAGAAACCTTATCCTCTGTCTGATAGATATTTTTCCAGTCCTTTAACGCAAATTCCTTCCTTACTCCCATTGGTCCATCGGACATCTTCAGTGGCGGGATCTGAAGCCTCTCAATCCCCGCGGTCTGGAATATCCCCTCCCCATGGATCATTGCGATTTTCTCTTCCAGTGTCAGCTCCGCCAACAGCTGCTCTATTCTTCCCTCATCAACTTTTTTCATCTGAACTACCTTCTTTTTTTTGATTTTATTTATCTGCAAGCACATACCATTCTTTTTTGATAATCTAACATCTCCTAGAAACAGTGAAACATATATATCTTATACTGCAGCACCTGAATTAATATTACGGTACAGATTCCTCAAGCCTGCAAATAATCCTGCTGTTTCCAAAAGGGGTTAACACGGTATCCCTTCCCCTTACCTCAAAGACGGCGTTCTCCGTGGCAGTCACACCGGTTACATTCACCAGGACAACCGTATAGGGCTGCTCTGTGTTTACATCAATCAGTAGGGTTCCTGCTTTCTTGATCATCTCAGCCCTGACCTTAAGCCTTGCTTTGCTATCATATACCACCGTCTTAGCCGGTTTCTCCTCCATCAGCTCATATGCCTTCAATATCACATGATCGGCATAATCATAGACCGGATCCGTATCGGAAGCACCCACAGCAATCAGACTGTTCTCCTTCACCAGCAACGGTATACTTGTATAGCCATGCTGCTCCGAGACCCATCTGCCGCCGGTCTTCACTTCTCCTGTGATATAATCAGTCCAGCTTCCCTCCGGCAGATAATATTGCACTGTATTGCTTTCCTCAAAGATCGGAGCTACCAATAAGGAATCTCCCAGCATATATTGTCTGTCCAGATAGGAACAGGAGTGATCCTTCGTAAATTCTAATACCATACTCCGCATGACCGGAATTCCTGTCAGTGAGTTCTCTACAGCGAATCGATAGAGATATGGCATCAGGGAAGCCTTCAGCCTGGTAAAGTAACGTAAAACCTCAACTGCTTCCTCATCATATGCCCAGGGTACCCGGTAGGAGGAGCTTCCGTGAAGCCTGGAATGGGTGGATAACAGCCCAAAAGCAGCCCAGCGCTTATAGACATCAGCCGTAGAAGTATTTTCAAAGCCCCCGATGTCATGGCTCCAGTAGCCGAAACCCGACATGGTCAGGGATAAGCCGCCCCGCAGACTTTCCGCCATAGATTCATAGTTGGACCAGCAGTCCCCGCCCCAATGAACAGGGAATCTCTGTCCACCTGCAGTAGCACTTCTGGCGAATACGACCGCTTCTGCTTTGCCGCGCTTTCGTTCCAGCAGCTCAAATACGGTCTTATTATAAAGATAAGTATAATAATTATGCATCTTCACCGGGTCAGCGCCGTTATGATAAATAACCTCTGTCGGTATTCTCTCTCCGAAATCCGTCTTGAAGCAATCCACTCCCATATCCAGCAATGCTTCCAGTTTAGAGGAGAACCATTCACAGGCCTTCGGATTCGTAAAATCCACGATACCCATTCCGGATTGCCACATATCCCATTGCCACACATCACCGTTCGGCCTTTGTAACAGGTAACCACCCTCCATGCCCTCCCGGAACAGCTTGGATTCCTGAGCGATATAACTATTAATCCAGACACAGATCTTAAGACCCTTTTTCTTCAGCCGTTCCAGCATTCCCGCAGGATCGGGGAACACTCTGGAATCCCATAGAAAGTCTGACCAGTGGAACTCCTTCATCCAGAAGCAGTCAAAATGAAATACCTTAAGGGGAATTCCTCTTGAAAGCATCCCATCCACAAAGCTGTTCACCGTTGCTTCATCATAGCTCGTAGTAAAGGAGGTGGACAGCCATAATCCGAAGGTCCAGGCAGGCGGTAAAGCCGGTTTTCCTGTCAGGTCCGTATACCGCATCAGGGCTTCCTTCATGGTGGGTCCGCTGATTAGAAAATAATCAAGGCCCTCCCCCGGAACACTGAATTGTACCTTCTTCACCAGCTCAGAACCGACTTCAAAGGATACCCGGTCGGGATGGTTAACAAAGACACCATATCCCCGATTAGACAGATATAACGGAATATTCTTATAAGCCAACTCAGTGGAAGTACCTCCGTCCTCATTCCACATATCAATTGACTGACCGTTTTTCACAAACGGTGTGAAGCGTTCTCCCAGTCCGTAGATCAGCTCTCCAACCGACAGTGAGAGCCTTTCCCGAAGATAAGTATCCTTATCGCTGCCATCATCATAAGCCAAGCCTCTCCAATCCGTCTTAACATAGGCGAGATCACGGAAGCTTGATTCTGTCAGCTTCTCCTCTCCACAGAAAAAGCTCATTCTCCAATTATTCTTATCTATTTCCAGCCGCAGACTTCCACTTTGTAGGGTAAGCAGCTCCTTATGCTCGGATACATACAGGAAGTGATTTGAACCGGAAACAGCGGAACCGGCATCAGCTGCAGAGTTAGATACTACCCTAACCGGAAGATAATCCTCCTCACGGACAGACAGCTCGAATTCCGGTCCGGTCTTTCGTACCCCCATATAATGATCGGTCCGGATTCGAAGGACCTCCGGCATCGGGGCTGAGATCTGAAGGGTAAGGGTGACACCGCCCAGAGTATCCCCCCTGTGATTGATCCGGTGGGTTGGTGCACAGATCGTAACCTCCTGCTTGTCCACTCTATAATCGTAAACCTGTATGGGGGAGAATGCCTCAACCCCTTCCCTGTTCATCCAATGGCCGTTCGTAAATTTCATAATTTCCCTCCATCCTTCACAGTTTCGAAAGGATAACATAATTTGCCTGTTTCTCTGATTATACCAAAACGTAGTTAAAATAAAAATGTACTATTCTTTCTCATATATGGTATTTCTTTTTATTAGCTTTATAAAGGCTTTATATTAGCCGATAAATTTTCTTGATTATTCTCTCATTCACCGGCAGGAAGATACCTGCCACAGGGCCTACCAGAAAGGCACAGATCAAGGTTCCTATTCCAAAGACTCCTCCAAGCAGATATCCAAAAGCCACGAAGGTAATATCGACAAGGATACGGACGATACTGAATTTCTTCCCCATTTTATCGCTGATTACAATCGCGATCAGATCATTCGGTCCCGTTCCTGCTTCTGACTTAATCACAATCGTCATACCGTAGGCAAGAATAACGCAGCCTGCAACTGATATTCCTCCCCGGAGTAGCACCGGTGAGGATGCCTGGATCATATCCCCCAAAAGGTATGTATAGAAATCTATGATCGGTCCGCCAAACACCATGCAAAGCACCGTACCCAGCTTAATATAGCGTTTATCCGTTAGCAGCAGAAGCAGAATCACCAGAAAACTAATAATAATATGGGTATAGCCATGGGTTAAGCCGGGAAGCCCGAAGCTTCTCTGCAGTGTTCGGAACACACCCTGCACGAACACATTATAGGGATCCGAGCCCAGGTTGGCTAGCAGGAACAGGGTAACCCCCAGGTGGGCAATCGTTAACCCGGTTAACAATACCAGGATTTTAACGAACTCTTTTCGTAGATTGAATTTCTGTTTCATTGTCCTTCCCCTTTTCCTCTTCCGATAATAATATGGTACCATTCCTGTTCATAGGTGTCAAAATATATCATAACTGTTTCCTAATCCCTCGGTAACAGTTTTTTCTTGCATAGGATCAGAATGTAATATATGATATTTGTATCATTCGCAGAGATGATCAGGAAAATCATCTAAATCCCATGTATCATATCAGAAATAAATATATGGCATAATATAGTATACTTACCCGGGATAATATAAGATGGAAGGATGGAAAAACCATGAGAAGAAAAGACAGAGAAATTACTGATATGAACGAAATCCTGAATATTATCGGCAAGTGCGAGGTATGCCGTCTTGCCCTGTTCGATGAGGAGTATCCCTACATTCTGCCGCTGAACTTCGGTCACAGCTATGAGGACAGTCAGCTGAAGCTCTACTTCCACGGCGCGAAGGAGGGTAAAAAGCTTGACCTGATAGCGAGGAATCCGAAAGCAGCCTTTGAAATGGACTGCTCCCATGAGCTGGTTACCGGTCCGGAGGCCTGTGATTACTCCATGAATTACGAAAGTGTATGCGGTAATGGTATCATAACGCTTCTGGATCAGAGCCAGACGGAAGCTGCCCTGCGTAAGCTGATGAAACAATATACGGAGGATGCCAACCTTAAATTTAATAATGCGTATCTGAATGCAGTAACTGTTTTTGAATTATCGGTAGAGAATATTACGTGTAAAAGCAGACCACCGAAAAAATAAGCACACAGGAACACCTTAGACATGAAGTTGTTTATAGTTCGGAGCGGATCACATCCTCCATGCTGCTTAGATCCACTGAGATATAATAAGAGCTTAAGAAGGAAAACCGGATGGTTAGCTTACCTGACAGCTTCTCCCGGTATTCCTTTTTTAATGCTCCTAGTTCCTCTTCATAATCATCTGTCAGCGAAATTTCAGTTGCTCCGTTATAATCAATAGTAACACGGTCTTCTGTCCTTATTATGGCAGGCTTTATCCTGTCCTTTGTGTTATCCTTTGACCCCAGAAGCTTGTGAAGAGGGCTGGACGGTTTTAAAAGCTCCTTAGCGAAAGCCAGCTTATCCATGATCAGCTGTCCGCCGCAGATGACATAATGGATATTGTTCATATAGACCTTTCCTTCCTTTTGAATTATGACCACCGGTAGCGTTCTTACCAATCAGACTGGGATTACGAGAATAACAGGCTGTTATGCTTATGCTCTGTAAACTAATTAGCTTCCTCGAATAATACGCTGACCCCGAAGGGCATTGGGTGTTCCGGTCTCTTGGTCAGTACCCATAGTGTCTTCTGGTTCACACTATCAGGAAGCTGTCCTTCACCATCGGTGAACAGGATGACTAGCGGAATTCTAAGCTCGTCTGCCAGAGTAAAGACCGGTCTGAAGTCCGTTCCTCCCCGCTTTTCCCTCTTATGCTCCGTAATAAAGCTGCTCAGTGACACAGGATCCGAGCATTTTGTATCAAACCGGGTTACCTGTATGGATACACCGGTAATCCGATTGATAAGAAGCAGTTCTCTATAAAACTGCATGACTGAATTGTCGGAGATGGATCCGCTCTCATCGATTGCAAGCAGTGCATGCACTCCGATGGATCTCTTGGTTCCCGGAAGATTCTCATACCTTCTGGACTGCCTTTTATAAGATTTGCGAACAACGATTTTGCCTCTTCCGGTGAGGAATCTCTTCAGAAGAATTCTCCAGTTCAAACGGTATTCTCTGTAGACCTCCCAAGCGATACTCTGCAATTCGGGCGGCAGCTCTCCGTTCGCCCCAGCTTCCTCCAGGGTATCCGCTATCTCCTGTTTTAGGGCCTTCACTTCGGTTTGGGATCCCGACTCATCCGGGATGAGATCAGCACGCAGGCTTTGATTACCCTCCGATATTACGATGGAATCACCCTCCAGAGCAAAGAAGCTGAAGAGCTCCTCCCCCTCGGACAACTTCTCATAATAATATTCCGCAGTCTTTCCAGGTTCAAGCCTCCTCTTAAGCTTCGCCGAGATACCATCAGCTGTAACCGCATCTGCTGCAAGGTAGTGCCCGGGCAGCAGTTCGTTCACTGCAATGTCGCAGGCAACGGACCAGAGTTTAAGCTCCCTCTCTCCACGGCGGAACGGATGCAACAGGATCAGATGCAGCAGTTCATGCATCACGGCTCCCATCTGATGCTCTTCCGATAGGGAAGCAAACCAATCCGGATGATAGTATAGCTTCCGCTCCGGAATGGATACCATCCGGATCGTCTTTACACTCGTGGTTTTTACCGGTGAGATACCGGAAGCCACATAACCGTAAAACGGTAGCTCTAATAACAGCTTTAAGATAACCTTATGGATATCCATGGCTCCACCTCTGTTCTAATTCATGATACTGATGATTTTATCTATGATCCGATCGAAGCAATCCGATTTTCCTGCTATTAATTCCATCTCCTTTTCTCTGTTCAAGGAAAAGGTCTTAAAGAACAGAAGCTGCAGCTCCTCCGGCAGATCCAACAGGAATTCATCCAGATTTCTGATCTGAAGCTCACTCCCATCAAAAGTAATAACCAGCTTCCTGATCAGATAATTCAGCCTGTCGATATGGTTATCCTTCAATAAGGTCTTAATCTCCTCCCTGACAGATTGATAATCCGTCAGCAGCTTTTCAGAGGATGGGATCCTGATATCCCTGTGTCCTAAATATCCATAAAAGGAGGCGGCAGCCTGAGGCCCTACGATACCCGCAATCAGCTCCTTCATCAGATTCGGTTCCAGCTTACAGTTGTTTAACAGCTCCTGAACCTTGGTCCAGCCCCTGGGGGTCGGGTATTTTGACAAGGCATTGGACTCCGCTGCTTTCTTAACGACCAACAGCAAATCCGGACAAGCCTCAAGAAAGGAAAGTACATCATCGTTCGGATGATTCTGAAGGGAGTATTCCATATAATCTCCCAGATCAGCTGTTATTTCAATTGAGATAAACCGGTCCAGCATCGCATCATCCAGGGAATTCACCAGATAATTCATCGTATCCGGGTTCATGGTGATTCCGATACTCCAGCCGGACGCAATATGATGTCCGTTAATCTTCTTCTCCAGTAGTAGGGGATATAATACAGATACCGTATCTGAAGGTACCCGGTTGATTTCCTCCAGTACCAGTAATCCCTTCTCCGGATACAACCCTTCCCTGACCGATGCTTCCGTCGGCAGAAACTGTGGTGCCAGGTATCTGGTAATCCCCTTCTCCCGGTCTTTATCCGGTAATCCCATAAAATCCGGTCCCTCCAGGGCGGCTGCATATAGTCCGATATATCCGATCTCCAGCTCCTTTGCACATTGCTGATAGGCTGAAGTCTTGCCGATTCCCCGTTCACTGATTAAAGCAGTAACGCTTGCCGTATTCAGGTACAGCTCCTTGATACAATCCTTTGCTTCCTTTATCCTCATATCATCCCATCCAATCAGAATAAAAATATGATCTTTCTCAGTTCCATATTTTACTTTATTGTTAAATATTTGTCAATCTAATTTTTGCAATATTGTTATATCTGATTAGATAGAAATTCAAAAACTGATGCTGCAAAAAAACACCTCGCACAAGCAGGCTCGCTGTCCGAGGTATTCCATTACCAGTATCCATGTACTTTAATCATCTGGTTACAATTTCAAGACCGGCATTAGTTCCAGTTCCTTCAAACAACAATTCTCCCGATCGTTTATAAAAACGGATCAATACTCTGGAATTAATACTCTCTACAATCGTTCTTTCCATCCTGCCGCTTAATGGAGCCTTCAGTTCACCGCCATGGGTCTGTGTTATAACAAGTTCAAGGCGGTAGTTCCTATCCTGAAGCACTGCAGTAAGAATTCTCTTCCCATAATCCAATCGGATCAACTTGGCCCCGGTATAAGTAGCAAAAAGATGGAGTTTATCCCTCATTCTTAAGAAAGAGATAAATCCGGGAAAGGAACTGCCAAGCCACGGTATCCTGGCAGCGGAAAACATTATGGTGGCATCCTGATTGCCAAAGTGATTGGATTGCAGCCAGATCCAGGTCTTCGGAAAGGATCTGCCCCAATCCTTCTCGATATACCCATAGCCTCCGGTGAAATCAATCCGCTTGTCACCAAGCATAAGGCTTCCGACGATGTTGTGATGAATATTAATGATACCGTGATAACATTCCATAAACGGAATGTAGGTGAAGGGTCCCATGATCCCGGGAAGATATAAGGTCTTCGGAAGGTGCAGAATATCCTTGAAGGTAAGGCTTCCGGACAGCTTCAGTTTCCCATCGTTAAGCTTTAAGCGTAATTGGTTATCCGAGAAATAATTCTCACCGATCCTTACAGCGAATTTCTCCCTATGATAATGAAATTCTTTACGATCGAAGCGATAATAGTGAACCTGTCTGCCATTATAGAGCACCTGGATAAAGGCATGAGAATCCTCCCTGTTCTTCCCTATGGAGATTCCGGGTATGATGGCAATTGCATGCTTCATGCTCTGATCGATTAATTTATAATACCAACCTTCAAAATAATTCTTTCTCTTATATTTACCCTGGAATATCTCAGGGTGAAATAGCTTTCTTAGTCTGTACATCAGTCAGTATCCTTTTATTTTATGTATCAATGAAAGCATTCCAAATAATGCTTTCATGATTTTTATTGATAGGAAAACAGCTTACTTATTCCGCTTGCTTCATTATTGCTTCTCAGCGATATCCAGGATATCCTCCAGGGAAGAATTCTCTTCATTAAAATCTCCCCGGATCATCTTCAGAACTGTTTTTTCTGCATTGATCTCATCTTCAGTCCTGATCCCCCACCGTCTGATAAACGGAACCGGAGGGCACCAGCCCTGCAGCGCATGCTGGAGCATAAAAGCCCCGATCACACCCGTGATCAGAAACCAAAATCTGCTGAACTTGATCCCGAGGAGGGAACTCCCCAATAGCAGGATAGCGGCATTTGCTTCCAGAATCCGTTCCGTATCCCACTCCAGGTTCAGGTCCCTGATCCGTTCTGTGATATCCTCCTTATTTAAACCCCTGTAGAGCTTCAGATTCCGAACTGTCTGATTTCTGATCTCCGCATTGATCATAGGATCCGTACGAAGATAAACCCTCTGCGATGTCGGGGGTAACACATGCTTTCTTTTTATATGGCATCACTCTCCCATTCTTGATGCCTATAGCATGCGCCGGTTATTTACTTCTCATGCATGAATTCCCTGTTTTATCTATAATTTTACGAAAACAAAGACAAAGAAGAGGGAGTATGGTAATATAGGAGCAACTATAAATCATACATAATGGAGGTATTTATGAAGCTGTTATGGAGACTGGGCAAAGAGGCAATCCGTTACAGAGCCTTATATCTGATTGCTATTTTCGCCACCTTTTCACTGACTGTTGTAAATCTGATTGCACCGAAGCTGCTGTCTTCAATGACCGCATTGGTTGCCGCCGGTGTAAACGAAGAAGCGAAGCAGGAAATCCTACGGATTACGCTTGCTTTGGTCCTGTTATACCTGATTCGGATCCTATTCCGTTATCTCAGTAATTATCTGGCACATAAAGCCGCCTGGAACCTGGTCGAGGATCTAAGAATCCGTGTTTATCATAAGATTCAGGAGCTGTCCATGAGCTTCTTTGAAGACAAGCAGACCGGTGATTTAATGAGCCGTGTGGTAAATGACACCGCAACCTTTGAGTTGCTGTATGCTCATATTATCCCGGAAATGGTGACCAATATCGTCACTGTTGTGGGCGTTATGATCATACTGCTGACAATCAATGTAAAGCTGGCATTACTTACCTGCATTCCGATTCCCTTTATCCTGCTGTCAGGCTGGATCTTCTCGACGAAGATACGGCCGAACTTCCGGGTCGCACAGAAATCCCTGGCAGAGCTGAATGCGAAGCTTCAGGACAACTTCTCCGGGATTCAGGAGATTCAAGCCTTCGGTCAGGAATGCTTCGAGAAGGAACAGGTCGGGAAGCAGGCAGGGGCTTATACGAAGTCCATCCTTCATGCACTTAACCTAAGTGCTGCATTCCATCCGGCTGTGGAGTTCCTGTCTTCTGCCGGAACTGTAATCGTCGTTGGGATGGGAGGTATCCTGGCTTATGGCGGTGATTTATCGGTATCCGATATCGTGGCCTTCCTCCTGTATCTCTCCCTCTTCTATGCACCGATCTCCGGTTTGGCTAGAATTCTGGAGGAGGTCCAGCAATCCTATGCCGGAGCAGAGCGGGTTATGGCCATTCTGGATACTCCGAATGACATTATCGATGCTCCGGATGCCAGAGCCTTACCCGAGGTGAAGGGCGCCATCACCTTTGACTCCGTAGATTTTGGTTACGAAGAGAAGGTACAGGTACTCAAGGAAATCAATTTCTCCTGTAAGCCAGGACAGATGATTGCTCTCGTAGGTCCTACCGGTGTCGGCAAGACAACCCTGACGCAGCTGATCTCCAGATTCTATGACCCGACAAAAGGCCGTGTTCTGATTGACGGAATTGATATCAAGGAGGTTACCTTACAGAGCCTTCGGGCAAATATCGCACCGGTACTGCAGGATACTTTCCTCTTCAATGGTACCATTGCAGAGAATATCGGTTATGCCGATCCTTCCGCCTCAACGGAGGATATCATCTCAGCAGCAAAAGCAGCCCGGATCCATGATAATATCCTGGATATGCCGGACCGGTATGAGACGAAGGTAGGGGAACGGGGAATGAGACTCTCCGGCGGTCAGAAACAACGAATCGCCATCGCCCGTGCTATCCTAAGAAAAGCCCCGATCATTATTCTGGATGAAGCTACTGCCTCCGTAGATGTTGAGACCGAGAAAGAGATTCAGAAAGCCATTTCTGATCTGGCCGGAACCAAAACCATCATAGCAATCGCCCATAGACTCTCCACGATCCGGAATGCAGATCTGATCCTCGTACTGGAGGAAGGACGTATCGTTCAGAGCGGAAACCATAAGGAGCTGATGGAGCAGGAGGGCTTATACCGCAGATTGAATCTTGCCCATTCTGAGCTGCAATAGAAGTATGTTGCTAATATTCCAGTTTTCAATAGATGTAAGTTGCTAATATTCCGATTATCAATTGATGTTTAACTAATGATAATAGGTCAGACCCTATGATAGTATGCTAAGCATGATCCGTTCACATTCTATCCAAGGCCTGACCTTTTTATAAACATTAATATAGATAATTACTCTACCCTCTCGATATTCACCTGATCAATTTCTACAGAGATTTGTTTATCCTCAGCCAGCTTATTTACATAGCTTATGATATCCTCTTTGTACTCCGACAGAAAATATACTGCCAGCTCGTCCTTCGTCTGCTGAGGCAATACTGCCAGGGCAGCCTTAATGATCTTATTCGGAAGCCCTTTCATACCACCCAGTACCTTAGCCAGCTTACTGGTTTTATCCCCTTTTTCCGAGAGCTTCTGAAGTACAACCGGGATTACCTTATCTGCAATATCCCCATAATCAACATCCTTGATCATCACTTCCAACTTAATCAATGTTCTTCCTCCCTGTGTACCTTACAGCATTCCGAGGATTCTCTCCTTGAAGGACATCAGCTGCTGCAGATATTTCTCGATCAGTTTCTTATCTATCTCCTGTTCCTTATTCTGTTTGACCGTCTTCATGACCGGAGCCAGTACTGCTGCCGGTAATACGATGGAAGCAGTGGTTACAAGGAAACTGGATCGCTTAAGTATACTGATACCCGCTCCTGCCAGGGCTCCACCGATCGGGACCGCATAGGATGCAAGCTCAGGAATCCCCTTATCCCGTTCCGCCTCATGAAAGGTAAGCTCGTACCGGAAGAACTCCTCCAGCTTCTGTGCTTTCTCAGGCTGTGCCTTCTTATACCCCTTCAGCCAGCTGCCCAGAATATCATATTCATCCAGCCAGCCGGTGACGGCATCCTTTAAGGCCAGATTTGCCAGGGACAATGTCAGCTTTGTATCTTTACTCCGTTCCATCAGCTTCGCTTTAACATTGACCCGAAACCGTTCCCAGCATTGATCAAATTCACTGCTGTAATCCTTCATGTTAGTCCTCCTTTCAAACTATGTCCATATGTACTGTTCTGCCGTGCATCGTCGAAGCGTTTTTTCCTTCTGACAAAGGTTATATACCCAGAAGCTCGTTTTTCTTGCTTTCATCCACATAATAACCGGTTTCACACTTCGAACACATAATGGCATATCTCTGGGAGGTCTTTGCAACCGGAACAAAAAACACTGTAATCTGGTTTTTCATTTCATAAAGATAAAACGGATGCGTAGCCTTACATTTCTCACAATACATATCCCCTAAATGTTTGATTTTCTTTGCGGCGGTGTGTGTACCACAGCCATTTACTCTGATTCCCATGGTAAAGCTCCTTTCAATTATTATTATTAACTAAAACATTATGAAACCATTTGCTAAATTTATGTACAGGAAGAATTAAGTTTAAGAAGGTAATACCCCTCCTAGAGTCTGGATGCCAGACCCATCGTAGATTGTATATTTTCCTTCCTGTTTTCCAGAATCTTAAGATCCTGCTGGACCATGGTCCGGCTGTTCCGTAATTCTGTCTGACGCTCGTTATCCTGCTGATCAATGGAATGGATCAGCTCATTATATTTCTCCTTACAGCTTAAGACCTTCTGATGGAATTGTTCTATTAATGCTGTCTGATATTGGTTCACATAGGAGATGAATTCCGGCATCACCGTATTAAAATACTGATTAATCATCGGCTCCATCTTCGCCCAGTATTCCGCCTTCATTTTCTTCACCGGCATACCAATCTTATCACCAAAGGCCCAACCTGCCATAAGTCCGAGAGCTGCGCCAACAACAGGTACCGGAAAGATCAGCTGGCCGAGTACGGCACCGCCGGCAGCTACTCCGATATTAGCAGCGTCACCAAGCTTCTGATACTTACTGCTGGCTTCTGCCAGGGCGGTGGATAGATTTGCAGCTACTACCGGCTTAAACTGCGGTATACTTACCTCCGCCTTGAAATCCTCCCTGTTCCCATGGATGGCCAGCCTGTGGTACTGTGTTTTAAAATCGTCAAAGAATACATCCCACTGCTCCTGTTCAAAACTGATCATCTTCTCCAGAATCGGGCATACATTACGTTCAAATACCTCTTTGGCTGCCTTTTGAAGATTATTAGGAAGATTATTGACATAGGCGGTGAGATATTTCCTGTCCTCCAGGGAGAAGAGATTATAACGGATCCCTTCCTTCCTGTCACTCAGCCCGGTCTGACAGAACTTACTTTTCTCCTCAAGGCATCTAATGGCAATCTCCTGTGAAGCCTGATCGATTTTATCCTGCATGAACTGATCCAGGTCTTTAATTTTGGTGGCTTCTATCTCGTTATGCTTTCTCTCATAATACTCAAGCTTTAAGTTAAGGCTATCCTTAAGGACATCCAGAGTATGATCCATCAATTCCAGCAGCTTCGCTCTCTGTATGATCAGCCTTCGTTCCGCCAGATAAGAATAGATTGTACTCTCGGTATGGTAGGATTGTTCTATCAGTTCCTTAGCATCCTCCGCATCCTGTTTCACCTCCCTGATTACCTCGGGCACATTTGCCCCGAGAACAAAGAGGGCTGTATAGGGGCAGACAATCGGATTTTCAATACCAAAGGTTTTAGAGACATTGTCCTTAATATAATTTAATACTCTGTCCCTCTCCTTAGGTCTCAGCAAATCCATGCGGTTTACAATAAATACACAGTTTTTGATGACTGCCTGAAGATTGTTGTTGATGAAGGTTACCAAACTGACAGGCATCGGCTTCACTGCGTCAATGATGATAATGGAAGCATCGGATAATGTATGGATCGCATGGGAGGTAATCTCCTCATGCCAGACCTCAGTCACATTTGTTCCCGGGGTATCCACAATCACCAGATTGCCTTTTAAGGTTTCCGAAGGATACTCGATGATGACTGTCTCCTTCTTACTATATGCCGTCTTTTGCGTCGTTGCTTCTGTTACACTCCGTACGAAGGATTGATGGTCCTTGATTTTCTCCGGCAGAATCTCATATAACTTTTCTTGCCCATCCACGATTCTCTTGATATAAATGTTCTGCTTCTCGCCATAACGAATTACAGTTGCTGCCACCGTTGTTCCCTGAAGAATATCAGATTCCAGAATGGCATTTCGGATCAGTGCATTGATAAAGGTACTCTTACCGGTGGAGAATTCACCGATAATTGATAGATTCAGGTTTTTATCCCGTTGTTTCTCCCTGATCTCCCTGAGACGGTTACCGAAGCCACCGTCACTTTCCTTGGAAAGATCATATTTGGTTACTAAATTTTCTATAAACTCCAAATTACCGTTCAGGTCAATCAGGTCATCCAGCATCTCCAGTCGCATATTCTTTATATCTGCATGATTGTTCATATGATCAGACTGTTAAGTCCGGCCGGGTTATATACTCTGAACCCGGGGACTGTTGCCTCCATTCCTTATTTGCCTACCAGCAGAAAGATGAATTCTTCCAGATCCCTGCTGATTCTTCTTAACTGTGCTTCCTTCGCATCCAGTTCCTTCTTCTGCTTCTCAATGTTCTCCTTACCTAATTCCATTTCCTTAATGATGCTTTCCACCTGGAGCTCTATCTCCCGGATCTCCGTATCCATGGAACCAACGATGATTTCACCGATTTCACTGATCTTAATCTTGATATCCTCGATGAACTTCTCGACTGTGTTGGAGCTGGAATTCATGATATTATTACAGAACTCCTCAGAGATACCCTTCTTCACTTTCTTCGTGATGTCCTTCTTGGCAGCAAAGCCTCCACCGACTACGGATGCCACGATGACTGCAATAATCGTAACCGGATTTAATAGCCCTACGAAGGCCAAGGCAAGGTATGCACTTACCTGTAATGCGAGACCCTTAGCAAAATCCTTCGTCAGACCGGTTGCAGCTCCCAGTGCCGCGCCGCCGTACCCGCTTACCAGCATACCGCCTCCGGCAGCAACGATTCTTTGCCACAGAGGAACCTGATCCACCTTCTTTTTATCCACGCCGGAGATATCCATTTTGATTTCGTCCAACTCGATGAAGAAATTCTCAAGATTACCCTCGATGGCAGCAATCATGCCCTCTACCTTACCAGATATCATGGATTGGAGGGTGGTATTTGTCCACAGCACCTGTTCACTGTCCACCTTCTGGATCAGAAATTCACTGATTTCATTTGTCAGCTTCTCAGCATCCTTCGTCAGATGCATCATGGAAAGCTCAGTGGTCGGTTCATATTCGTCCACCCATACCTTGATCTTACCCGGCAGCTCATTAAAATAGCTTACGATACATCGTCTGAAATCCGGCATCATGCTGTCGATGATCGTCTTGATCCTGTTCTCCAGCATCAGCTTCTTCTTCTCCATCCCATCCAGCTTCGGTTTGGCTTCCTCATATCTGGCCTTCAGGACATTGATATCCGTATCATATGCGCTTCTCTGTTCCGGAATAATTCTCTCCAGGGTATCCTGTCGGATGATCCTGCTTAATTCCCTGGTGGCCGGTGCCAGCTTGATATTTCCCCTCTCATGAGTCAGGTAATGAAGGATGGATTTCTCAAACTCCGGCATACCGGATTGCTGATACTGCTCCGCCAAGTTATGTATTTTTCCTTCCAGGGCATTGTAGGCAGATACGCAGAAGATTTCCTTCGCATAGGGCTTCAGCATTTTAGCCGCGTAATTCTTCACCCTGTCTCTTTCCCTGTCATTGATCAGGTTGTCAAACCGGTTGATGATACAGTAGATGTCCCCGTCTCCAAAGCCCTGGGGCTTCAGGATATCATTTAAGAATTCCATCTCCTTCGCGGAGCAGCAGGCAAGTGCGGTGAATACGAAGATAATTGCATCCGCATTCTTTAAGTATTCCATGGTTACCTTGGTTCTTACCGGATGCTCGTTAAGACCGGGGGAATCGATGATCTCAATTCCATTTTCCAGGATATCCAGAGGCCAGAACAACTCAACCTTCTCAAAGGGGCTTTCCTTCAGGGCATCCTTATGCTCCATACCCATCGGGATTACCACATAATCCTCAATCTCATCATAAGGGATCTCCAGGGGCGGGATATCCTTCATATTGTACTTCTTCATGTGGTCCATGGCCTTCTGCGCAACCTCGTTGTGCATCTTCTCCGGCAGCGGATTCATATAGTACAGAACTGCCTTAGGCTCCTTACCATACTTCACCTCATTGATGATGGCTGTGGTCGGAGTGGCATAGGCTGGCAGGATTTCCTGACCAAGTAAGGAATTAATGAAAGTACTTTTCCCATTTTTAAAGGTACCAAGAACTTGAATCTTTAAATTATCGGCAGCGATTTTCTTGCTGAGACCTTCCAAGGTTTTTGAGTATTGCTCCATCTTCAGTCCTGCTATAATTTTGGAGGTCTCACTGATCAGTCCTGCTAATTTTACCTGCTTTTCCTTAAAATCCTGGTATTGGTATTTGTTCTCTGACATGGTCTTTTCACTCCGTATCTTTTATTCTTGATTTTAATTCCATCACTTTATCATAGGTATCCCGTAAAGACTGTTCATTGTTTGAGTCTCCATTGGCTACTGCAGAATCAATTGCTTCATTCCGGGAGGCGATCCATGCTGCCTGCTTCAGTTTTGCCTGCCCAATAACGGCTTCATAAGCCTTTTTAAGCTTTTGCTCCACCTCTTCCACAGCCTGATCAATCACCTTAGGAATCTGAACTCTGAGTGTTTCTGACAGTCTCTTCTTCTGTACTTCAATATTTCTGTTCATGAAGACCTCTGACAGAAGACCTCCGCTTAAGCCTACCACAGATCCCAGAGGAGCCAGGCCAAAAGCCCCGAAGATCAGATACCCTCCGACGGTCGCCACACCGGTTCCGATCCTGCTGATGAGTCTCTCCTTCTTCATATCCGACAGTCCTGCTTCCGGAGATGCATTCCATCTCTTGAACAGCTCCTTATCCGCCATGGTCTCTCTCTGCTGGAGGATGCTTGTTTTATAATCATTTTCAAGAATATTATTTAACCAGGAGATATCCTTGGCATACAGCTGCTGTAAACCGCTTTCCAGAGCCGATCCGAGTGCTACCATCTCCAGCTTCAGGCGGTAAGGATAATCCTTCTCCCACCAATCCTTCGGATTATTCGTATGGGCCAGCTCATAATTAATTCGCTCTATGATCGCTTCCTGTTTTTCCTGAATTGTATTGTTCATCCAGTCAAAATTATTGTTGCAGCGCATCAGCATCTGTGTCTGCAGATCCTCCCAGCGAAGCTCCGAGCTTAAGATCATCTCCTTCTGCTTTGTTGCGGCAGCCTTACGCTTATCCTCCTCAATGGTAAGCAAGGACAGCTTCGTCTCCAGATTCTGCCTCAGTGCAGTAGTAATCTCATCCAAAGCGGCGTAGGCTGCCTCGTTCTTCTTCCTAAGATGCCCATCATCCTTCATCCAGTAGGTGATCTGTTCCTTGATTGCACTTACTCCCAGACCGATTCCTTCCGTCCTGACGGATGTATCCTCCACAGTGATAAAGACCGGCACTTCCATATTCCATTCCCTAAGTCTGTTCTTGATATATGCCAGAACATCCTCCTGCTGATCCTTCGGTATCAGGTCCAGCTTCGTAACAGCCAGCAGTATTCTGGGAAGCTTTCTCGTAAGGATTCGTTCCTCTAGGAACATCTTCTCTGTAAGGCTTAATGCATTCGCGGCACTGATCGTAATGATGGCGCAGTCACTGGTCATGATTGCCTGGTCCACATACTCCATTCTCTTATCCTGAAGATCACCGGCTCCCGGTGTGTCGATGAATTCAAGGTCATTCTCCAGCAGCCAGGTATTCGGGATACCTGTATAGATGACCCCTCGGGCATCATTTCCATTCAGATCTGCAGTCAGTCCGTCCCAGCAGTCAGGTTCCAGAGGAAGGCTGGTCTTATGGCCCTTCTCATTAATATGTACCACCATAGGAGTGTCATTATAAGTAATTTTGGTAAGCATGGCTGTGGTCGGAAGATTACCGACAGGCATCACTTCCTCACCGAGAAGCTTGTTCAGCAACGTACTTTTTCCCCTGCTGAATTCACCTACCACAGTAACGGTAAACCTTACTGACTGGACATACTTTTTCACCTGTTCCACCTCATATTCCAGCCGGGGCTGCTTTAATTCCCTGCATAATTCGGCGGTGGCTTCGATTGCCTCTTTCAATTCATGATCTATAAATCTGATTTTTTCTTTTTTAATCTCCGGTGAAGGAACCGGTTTAAATGCTTTCCTTTGCATCGGATCCGGAGCCTTTTCCGTCCTGTGTTCTATTCTCTGTTTCGATTCTGGTATGGCAGTTTCAAAGAAATCATTCTTCTTAATCTTCATTCCGGCTCCTCCTATTGTGATAAGAACTTATGATAAAATCCTTTTCCCATTCTCATGTAAAACGGTCTTAGGGAAGGCTCAATGATAGTATTCAGTAATTCACTGAAGCCTTTCTCCTCATAGGGCTCCTCCGAATACAGATTTGCTATGAAGGCATCGTACATTTTAAGTAGCTCTGCCTTCCTGCTCTGGTACTCTCCCTTATTCCAGTTCTTAATTGCTTCATGTCGGAAGGTTCCAACCGGCTTATCGAATTTCACCTTGCTGTATTCTTTATCATACCTTAAGTTCTTATAGCCTACTAAAAGTCCGCTCGGCCACTTCACTGTAATTACGCATTCCGGCGGAAAGATCAGGGTCTTGTCATCCTTTGCAGGGATTACTTTATAGTATGGTACTGTTACACATAGCTCCTCTCCTATGATTTCCAGCATCGGCAGCCCCATACCCAAACCAAGCGGTACCTGCTTTCTGACGATATCGCTTTTATTTAATTCCTTTAAAAATTCCTGCATTGTCATATCCATCTGTTCCATTTATCCCTCCACCTTTCTATACGTATGCTTCGACCATAAGACAGCCGCTGTCATCCCAGGCATCCACGAACTGATCCATCGGTACCATTAAGCCCTGTCCGTCCGGAGTTCCGGAATCATTCAGGATTACCATCGGTTCTCCGGAGGAATAATCCACCCCGATTACTTCGATTGCATGATTAGGGCTGTTAGGTGTGTACATGTCATCATTATCACCGTACCATATCTCATCACCATCAACCGCAACCACCACTTTCCCGCCATTCTCCAGGGTATGTATGATGTCATCCATCTCATTGTCATAGGTAAGCTCCGTATCCATTCCCAGATAGTCAAGGATTTTATCCATATCCTCCATCGAGGTTCCGGAGCCGTCATACCAGCCGTTCTCAGTAGCGACATCAATCAGTTCATCAATATCACATTCTTTCCCGGTCAGACCCTCATACGCAAACATCTGAGCATAAATGGCACAGGGGCCGCTGTAGCCCTGGTACTCCCAGTACTGCATATCCTCCCCCGGAGACCCGACCAGGGTGTCATAATCAATTTCCGGGCTGTTGGGCATAAAGCTGCTTTCGGAGGCTCCGAAATTCCCCTGATTATTCATATCATTTCCGTCAAAGCCATTAAATGCCTCCTGATTAAAGAAGATATCTATCTCATCACCGTCATAGACCTCAACCGTTTCAAAAATATTATCATGATTTAAATCTTCACTGAAAACCAGGGTGTCCGGCATCAGGTCCCCATCCGTATCCACCATTCTTGTCTCCGAATAGTAATCCATATAGCCGTCGCCGTTCGTATCAAGCTCCATACCTGAGGTTTCAAAGATACCATCCATGTCCAGATCACCGGAATACAGGAAAGAGTCTATGATACCGTCCATATTGTAATCTATTCCGTCCACAGTCATATCCGTATAGAAATCACCATTTGTATCGTATGCGGCTGAGGTTACCGCTGCATCGATTAATCCGTCACCATCGGTGTCAATTCCCTGTGTACTGAAGGGATTGAAATCATACATATATGTTCCTCCTTATCTTTTTACTGTAATTATAGAATTTTCTTAGATGAAATCAATGATATGAGCAGAATTAGCTCTTGAAATGTCATTTTTGTCCTAAAATGGGTAATATTTGTACAGGTTTCATTTACTACTATCTACAGCAGCAAAAAAGAGTTATCTGCCAAATCCTTTGGCTGATAACCCCCTTGTTAATCTAAATGTTCATTATGTACCTTTCATATGTCTCTATTACATCTCTATAATGCGCCTTACTGATGTCCACTTCCTCTCCATTATTCAGAACAAATTGCTTCATGGATTTATCCAAGGCCTTTACATTGTTCAGATTAATGATAAGACTCTTATGACACCGGCAAAATATGTTCTTCGGAAGCTTACTGTCGACATCATCCAGCTTGGCTAAAAAAGCAAAATTATTACCTTCCTCTGTTCCGTGCAGGATTACCTGCCTCTGAACACTTTCAAAAAAGTTGATATTCGTGTATGGAATTCTGATAATACGTGTCTTGGTCCGGATGAAGAAGCTCTGGTTCCTGCTCTTCTGAAGAAGGATACACCGATAGCTGATGGCAGATAGCAGTCTTCCGGCAAGGAGTTCCTCACTGCTGATCCATTCTGAAGGTTTATACTTAACCACTCTGCGGAAGGATTCCATTGTACCATCCAATAAAATCACATCCGAAAGCTGGTTATATTCCCTCAGGCAGGATAGAACTTTTTCAGTCAATGAACAGCATTCCAGGCTAAGGCAGAGGATATCATACCGGAAGGGATCCTTCTGAACAATGGGAAGCAGTTGTTCAGGATGAAGTATGATATGCAGTTCATAGCTTAATCTCAGTTCATTGAAAATTCTGCTGAATTCCTGCGCTATTCTTTCTTCTTTCAGATGGTTTCCTTCATAGAACATGATCCTGATCATGGCAGCCCTCTTATGTATTTTCTACCAGCCTATACCGGTCTTAATAAAATTTGTTAAATATATAACAAATATAGATAATTATATCAAAGAATCCCTTTTATTACAATATATTTACCATAATTTATTAAATTTTCCTGTAAATAACAAACATTGACACATAAAATAAAGCAGGAGTCAGACCCCATAAACCATAAACGAACACCTTATATCAATGTTCATGGTTTATTTTGGATGTCTGACTCCTATTAACATAATACTATAAAAGCTTATCTATAGATCCGGTCCGTGGGTGTATAATGCCTCGCGAGCCACTTACACAGGCCGTCCAAGCCGGGGTAAATCACCCGTTCCGTCATATTGATGGTATCGAGGTGGTCTCTGATCTCCAGCTTCAACCCCGCAGGAATGATGATTGCCTTATACAGCTCTGGGTGATTTACAAGCCACTGATTTAATATAATATCCGGTCTGGAGGCCACTGTAAACAGGGCGTACTGGTTTATGATCCTGTCATCCACCGATGGTGGTTCAACGAACAGGAAGAAGCTTCCCTCTCCGTTACCGTTCTGTTTCGTTTCCTTCTCCAGCTCTGCCAGTGCTTTCAGATCCGGTATGACCTGATTTAGCATCTCCGTCGTAAAGACCGTGGAATTATGTTTCTTTAGGACCTGATAGAGTGTCCCCGGAAGATACTCGGCAAGCTTCATGAAATCGATACTCCAGATGATTGCATCGGAATCATACTTTGTCATATCATCCGTAGCAAAATGCAGCGCAACAAAGGGCGAGAAGGTCCAGTCCAGCAGTCTCGTCGGTAAACCATGGTGCTGTGCTAAGGCCAGAATATCCCAGAAGCCATACCCGGGCAGGATATCCGCACTGGCATATTTCTTAAAGTTACGGATCAGCCCTTCCTCCAAATCAAGCCTGTCATTTACGATTCGGGTCAAACTGTTCTTAAGCTCGAAGTTATGATTGGGCAGCCCTCGGAACACCTTGCTGCACCTATGCCTCCTGAGGCTGTCATTAAAGGTTTCCTTAAATAATTCCTCCTGCAGCTCAAGGAAGGTATTAATCCTTTGTACTTTAAAATCCATTCTATCTCCCCCAATTCTGATGATTGAATTGAATATCTCCCCAAAAATATTACAAATTGCTTCGGCCGTTAAGCTTTGCCTTTAAGTTCCGCCACTCCGGAAGAAATTGGTCCATATAGGACTTAAAGATATGATTATGACTGCTCTCAAGAAGATGTACAAGTTCATGAACAACCACATATTCCAGACATTCCGGTTCCTTTCCGGCCAGCTTAAGATTTAAGCATATCCTTTTCTGTCTGACATTACAGGATCCCCACCTGGAAGTCATGTCTCGTAAATTCCACTCCTTCGCCTTCACTCCGATCATCTCTTCCCATTTAGAGAATAGGTCGGGAAGCGTAGCTTCCAGCTCCTTTCGGAACAGCTGCTTTAGGATACCATAACGTTCCTTTGGTAAACTCTCTCCCTCCCCCTTCTTCACATGAAGGAGGATGCCTGTGCCGGTATAGTAAGCTTCGTTCTTCCTCTGATGATACCGAACCTCCAGAGGAAAGCTGCTTCCCCAAAGGAACACCTCTTCACCGTTTAGATATTCCGGGTTCTGAACAGGAGCTGCCTCCAGCCTGTATCGTAACTTCTCCTGCTGCTTTCTGATCCAATCCTGCTTTGACAGCAGAAAGTCTATGACGGCTCCTTTGGGCATCCGGGCCGGTACACTGACATGAAGCCTGCCCTCCGGAGGCAGCACCTTCAGATAAAGGTTCTTAATCCTCTTACGCTCCAGCTCAAAAGTCAGTCCGTTTATCTCAAGGGTGCCTGTACTTTTCTTGTTTTTTGTCCTAGGTCCCATGAGCTGATTCATCCTGTCAGTTGTTCTTCTTTTTGTAGTTACGCTTTTTTTTCGGTTGTGTTACGGCCTTTTTCTCTTCAGGCTGCTGGATGGGTTCGCTTCTTAGGGATACCCACATAGAGCTGCCACCCTTCCCCATTGAATTAATCTCAAGAAAATCAAATTTCTTGAGAAACTTAGATAGCTTAGTATCCCCATAATTTCTTACGTCAAAGTCAGGATAGCGCTTCACCAGGCGGCTTCCCAACTCGCCCATATTCATGCTCTGGTCTTCCTCATCCACCTCATTCATCATTTTTAAGATTGCCGATTTGATGACCTCTATATCGGTCATATTCTTCATAACATCCCCATTGTCAGATACGATAGAATTCTTTGTCTGCTTACCGGAGGTATCCGTATCGTTCTCCGGATCTCTCCCTGTACCTTGTTTCTTATCCTTTTGATTCTCATTCCTCTTGTGACTATTTTCAAGAACCATGCTGTTTGTTTCAGTCTCGGCTAATACATCCAGATACTTAAATTGGTTACAGGAGGCAATAAAAGGCTTGGGAGTCTTCTTCTCTCCCATTCCGACCACCAGCATTCCTGATTCCCTTAACCTGGAGGAAAGCTTCGTAAAATCGCTGTCACTGGAAACAATGCAAAAGCCTTCCACATTCCCGGAATACAGAATATCCATGGCATCGATGATCATCGCAGAATCCGTCGCATTCTTACCCACAGTGTAGCCATATTGCTGTACCGGCGTAACGGAGTTTTCAAGTAATACATCCTTCCAGGAGGATGCCGACGGTCTTGTCCAATCCCCATAGA